>JADKJP010000005.1:300000-456487 GCA_016720935.1 Bacteroidota bacterium | reverse complement strand
TGAAACCAGGCATAATAACGATTACCGTTCTTTGACTACTGTACTTTAATCACCTTCATTAGTTGCTTTTATATCAGAAAATTTGACGTAGATATTTGAGTATAAGAATTAGCTTTGTGCTCTGATAATTCTAACGGTTAATGTTGCATTATCTGGTAATGATTGATATTTCTTGAGCGTTTCTTTGTAGGTGTTAGTGTATAGGTACAATTATCTATCCATTTTACTATGAAAGTTGTACTATCCTTTTTCCCCTTCTGTAATTTCACATTGCCTTGCTCCTTTCGTTCTATAAAAGAAGTTCTGTTTCGGCTATCAATTATTTTAAATGACCCGTTTTTAAATCTATTACACTCTAAATTTTGTCCATACAAATATGAACTTAAAGTCATAATGATAAACAAGAAAAACAATTTAATTTCATTTAAAATATTAATTATGAACTACTCTATACTTTGTTGCGCTATTTTAATATTGGCACCATACTTACTTATTAAATATAAAACTTTACGCCTTAACAATAAGATTAACATTCGTTACAATGTCTCAACTACTAATTATGGGAATTGTGGCTATTCTAGCCATTAATAAGTAGCATTTATCGTTATCTTCTTTTCTGTTTTTACTGAGATTACTACTTCTGTTTTTGTTTCCAATTAACATTATTATTATACTTGGGTTGTGGCTTTACAAAACTTGTAATAACCTTTATTTGCACTCTTCATTGCTTTCCGTACAACTACCAGACTGTAAATCTTCTTACAACCTTTTTCCATCACCCGCTTTTGCATCTTGAATAAATATTTCTTTTTCACTGTTTTACTTTTTGAACATCACCATTTATGAAAGATTGAACATTGTTTAACACTCGCTTCCATTGGGCGGTTTGAGCAGTTCTACCAAAACCGATAATATCAGCCCCTACATTATTTGTAGTTATATTGTGAATAGCAAAAATCAATTACCCTGTTTCAGGATTAAATGTTCCTGAAAATTCAATTGGCCTACCAGCATCCGTGACCATATAAAGTTGCTACTTTAATTGTAAAACTATTTTCAGTTACTTGAACATCTGTAAATCTCACATAATCTTTAAATACTCTCCAAGAATATCAATATCCATATGGTCGCCAACCGCTAATTGATTATTCCATCATTAGGATTTTCCATAGGCTATAATTTGCCCAGGAATTATTCGGATTATGTATTATGCTGCGGGTCTGTAGTGTAAGCAGTTTTTTAGATTATTAAATGCCTCCTTATTACTTTTTGTTTGAAGATTATATGTAGCATCAACAATAGGACCTGAACCATGAAGTAGAAAATTACATTTAGGGCTGTTACACCTTTGCTTTCTACAATTTTTTCTCATCATGTATTGCTCATTCTTTACCTTCTATATCTATACCATCAACAGGTCTATTTCCTGCAAAAGAATAAGGAGTCCAAAAAGGATATTTACTTGTTAGTGGGTCAACGCTTAAAAATCTTCCAAACGTGGGTCATATATTCTAAATTTAAATTCTAAACTATTTCCACTACCTTTTAATTCATCATCCTTTTCTTGCCCGTTAAAGCCGAATCTACGGCCTTTTCCTGCAAGATATGACCTATTATCCATCCCCATCCCAAAGGGATAGTAATCCATACCACCCAAGATCCAGGAATTCAAATGCTTGGCTTGTTTTTTCAATATGTGAATTTAGCATAATTTGCTAAAATTATTGCTTTTCGTACAAGCTATTTTCCAATTTCCGGTAAATTTTCCTGGCTTCATCGTCAAGTTGGCTTTGTGATATTTCTACGTAGCGATAAAACTCTCTGCTACCGGGAGCGTGTCCGGAAATTTTTCTCACCAGGTGTTCGGGCATTCCCAATCTCAGGAAAGTAGAGATTGCCGTCCTTCGCATCATGTGTGAAGTGATGAGATCGCAGAACCGAAACGGAGTTCTTGTTTTTGAATTTCTGAACAACATGATCACTTTACCCTGCCGTTCCCGGGAAACGAGCCGGGGTTCTGTCCAACCGGCCAGCTCACCGAGCAATTTTATTTTCTTGTTCAAACAGGAGTTTGAAATGGGTGGCAATAACTTTGATCCCGAAACCCTATTTCGATTGATGATGTTAATCGCATAGTCTGGAATTAAAATTCGTGTATAGGTATGTGTTTTGCGACTGTTGACACTGATGTATATTGCCTTTCCTTCCGGTTCTATGTTGGCCTTTGTAAGGCCGAGCAGGTCTGATACCCTTAGACCAAGGGTACAACCCAGCACAAAAATGTCTTTTATCATTTTCATTTGGTTTGATAAACTTTCCTCAAACTGTTTGTCGTGAATGAGGAATTGCAATCGCTCCGGACTCAACACCAGAACAGGGAGTTTTTCTTTTCGTACATAAAACGATTTGTGGAATTGACCGATTTGCATTCCACGATCTGTGAGTAAATAGCTGAAAAAAGTGCGGATGTTTTTAAAATGAAAACCGGCGTAATTGTCAAAGGCGGATTTTTGGGAGTAAAGAAATTCCGAGAAGCGCTGATAGAATCTTTTCCAGTACAGTTGTTCCGATTCAATTTCACGGTTGCTCGATTTCCTCACATCCCGTATCCTTAAACCAAATTGAAATTTTTCATTGAATTGCTGAAGGCATTTCAAGGTCATCCTGTAATTCATCACACTTTCGGGCTTTAACCGCAGTCCGTTTTTTTGGTGTCTTCTGCCAGAAGCTGAATCGGAAATGAATTTTTCAAAGAGCGGCAGAAACGGGAACTCTTTTATTTTTTTACTTGCCTTTTTTCTCATCGTCATAGTTTTAATTGTTATCAATTAAGACCACTATGAAAACAAGAAAAGCGATATAATTCTTGACGGAGGTTATGTTTATTTTAAACAGAAGGAATAATGTATCCGAAAACAGTCGTGAATTTTAAAATGAAAAAGAAAACATATATGAAGAAGCAAGCAAAGTTCTGCTCACCATTTTCACGAAAAGAAGCTCAGCCGTACCATAACTCACTTTTTAATTAATTGTGCTGAACCAGTATTTTCTTGCTAACCAATTTTTCTTTGCATTCAACCTGTAGTACGTAGATACCATTATTCAGATCAGAAGTTGGAATAGTTAGTTTTTGCATTTCCTGTAAATTGGAAAAACTCCTAGGGCTCGAAACTTCGCGTCCCATCAGATCCTTTAAATAAATAGTTCCAGCTCCAGAATAGGTTCCCTGAAAATATACGTTGAGACTTGAGTTGACCGGATTTGGAAATGTTGTTATACCATAAAAGGTATCGAAATTGGATACGCCAACAGCATTGTCCATTTTAACAGCCCAAATATCTCCATGTCCCAAGAGTCCTATGACATCCCCATCGACACTGATTGTGCTTCCGGCTACGATTAATCCACCATCTGTCGTAGCAGCGATGCTTTGTGGAAAGTCATTGGAACTACCCCCAAGATTCATCTGCCAGTCGACATGGTTACCGGAAGGATCAAGGACAACAACCCAATAATCTGACAAGCCATAATTCCAGACAACATCACCATTGTTAGAATAGGATTTAACGGCAACCAAATAACCTCCAAACGTTGCTTCGCACACAGACAATGCAATGTCATCACTGGTTCCGCCTAAACAACGTTGCCATTGAAGATTGCCGAGAGCATCAATTTTTATGACCCAGGCATCTTGCATTCCATGATATCCACTCACATCTCCGTCGTTAGATTGTGTAGTGCCCGCAATAATATAACCGCCATCTGATGTACTATTCATACAATAGGCTCCGTCGGCACTCGTGCCGCCATAACATTTTTGCCATTGAATGGTTCCGGAAGAGTCCAATTGCACAACCCAGAGGTCGCTCAAGCCTCCATGATTCCCTGTCACATTTCCATCGGTGGAAGCAGTGCCTCCGGTAATTATACAGCCGCCACCCGGTGTTTCCCTGACAGCATAACCCCAATCTTCATAAGAGCCCCCAAGACATTTTTGCCAGATGATATTTCCGACAGAGTTCAGTTTTACCACCCAGATGTCATGAAACCCAAGTGAACCGGTTACATCTCCATCTGTCGACTGAACAATTCCGACAATGAAATATCCTCCATCCGTTGATTCTCTGACAGAATATCCATCATCCCAGCGTGAACCACCCAAACATTTCTGCCATTGCAGAACTCCGTTCTGGTCGGTTTTCACGAACCAGAGATCAGCGTCCAGTCCATGGTAGCCGGTTACATCACCATCATTTGAAAAAGTTGACCCCCCGAGGATAAAGCCTCCGTCAGAAGTTTGTTGGGATGATTTGCAGACATCCAGGTTTGTTCCGCCATAATGTGCTGACCATAGAGCGTAACCGTTTGCATCAACTTTCATCAAAGCCATGTCATAGTTACCATGATAATTACCGGTTAATCCATTTAGCAGTTGAGAACCTGTACTTGCAGAAATGATATAGCCTCCGTCTGACGTTTGCGAACATGTTGCATCGTCTTCATTCTCTATTCCACCATAACAATACATCCATTGTATTTGTGCATCAGAGTTTATCCAGGAGAAAAAGAAAATGATTAGTAAGAGTTTTTGCATAAGGATGGGTTTATTTAGTAACCTTAAAAACTACATGTAATATAATAATCGAATATAAAAAGAATCGGATATTTGATCAAGCAGGTGGCAAATCATGCCATTTTTAAACCATCATTTAATAACAAGAACGAGTAGAACAGTATTAATTACTTCGCTGAGCAGATTCACCATTGTTTCACCAAAGGAGTCCCACGACAGCCATAACTTATTGATATACAAGAAACAAGATGATTTTTCACACAATCCCACCCTCTCCGCGTTACAGAGTCAGTGTTAGTTTCAGAGCGTGTTTTCAGAAAATTCTGATCATTCGTACGGGAACTGAAACTGACTCTTTTTTTTGTGCAGGTTGGGATGATATGGTCAGATTCGTTTGTTATTGAAAACAATTTACCGGTCTTGAAATTACTCACACCACGATGAATAATAGATTACCGATTTCAGTAGAGTAAAATAAGATTTAGAAACAGCAATTTTTTTTTGTTTACACAGAATTAATTCGGAACCTTCAAATACACCAGATTTTCTTTATTGAAAAAGTAAGAGTTATTCATATTCCCTGCGATGAATTTTTTTAGAGCCGCACTGTTGGAGAATTGTTCATCAATATTATCCGTAATTTCTGAGAGCATGACGCTGTCGGCCCTAACAAGAACTTTATAGAGCATATATTTTTGTTCGCCCTCGGCGGAATCTTTTCTTTGGATGTTCAGAAAATGAAATCCGTTCACAATGGATTCAAAAGCCTGGTAGTGCTCCGTTCCGTTTTCGGATTTTCCAATTTTTTCAATTGCATAATGGGTTTTGTCCAAAGCGGTCACAACAATGGATTCGTCTTCAGTATTCTCTTTTTTCCAGGTGCCGAGAAGTTGCGGATCGGTATTCACATTGGCTTCGTCAATAGGAACTGTTGATTCATAAGGACAGGCAAAAAAAAGAACAGAGCAAAATAGCAATGCGATAGTTCGAAAGATCGATTTGGTTTTCATTTTCAGAATGGATTTCAACGGGTTTGTATTCGAATAGTTTTTTTACACAGGGTGAGTACCCTTCAATTTTTCAGAAAGCTTGCATTGAGAATTGAGTTCTTCAGATATAAACGAAGAGCATACACACCACTCGACAGGAAAGAAATGTCCAATGAATGATTGATTTCATTCGCATACCGGGTGAACACTTTTCTTCCATAACGATCGTAACATTCGAGATACAGGATTTCTTTTGGATTCACTTTAGCTTGAATGTTAAGCAAATTGTTTGCAGGGTTTGGAAATACACAAAATCCACTAATGGACTCATTAAATAAATCCGAAGAAACGGATGCGATCACATTTGGTATTTCAACCGAATTGGAACAGCCGTTGCTATCGGTGATTAGAACAGAATAGTTTCCGCTTTGAGAGGCAATGTAAAAATACTCATTGGCCCCACTAATGATGTTAGTGTTATAATACCATTGGTATCCCACATATCCAGGTGCCGCAAACAAACTATCTCCATGCTGAATAATTGTAATTGCCGGGAAATCCGGAAATACATGGATGTAATCTACAAGCATTGTTGTATTGAACGAAGGGCCATCTCTTGCCAGCAAAGAAACAGAGTAGGTACCGGGCGATGCATAACAAATTCCGGTCGGATTGTTCTCTACACTCGTGGCAGGAGAGCCTCCGGGAAAGGACCATTCATAATAAGTTGCATTCAAAGATTGATTTGTAAAATCAATACAGGTTCCCGGACAAATATCCTGTGAAGCGGTAAGAAAATCGGCAGTCACTTGCCCGAATTCGGTTTTCAAAACCCAATAACGGGCAGGACCAGTTGGAGGAAAATTTTGTGATACATCCCCTCCAACGCCATAAGATTCTCCTGCCAGAATAAATTGCCCGTTTGCAAGCGGCGTAATGTATTGACCGAATTCTCCATAATGGCTTCCTAAGCATTTGCTCCCGAGCAGCGTTCCATCATAGGCAATTCTGCATAACCACATATCCGGGTTGGCAGATGTCAGAGAGTCGTGAAAGCCGTGTACCTGGCCATCGCTTGAACTAACTGATCCGATCACCAGAAAAGTACTATCAGGGAACTCAACAAACTCTTCAAAGAAGTCCATGTCACTACCACCATAACATTTTTGCCAAACCAGATTGCCAATGGAATCTGTCCTGATAAGATAGGCATCATAGTATCCTCCATGATAATCCGGTAAAGCATCAGAAGAAGTTGCACCGGAAGCAAGGATATCTCCATTCGCACAAACTTTTACAAAGCCGAGATTTTCATATGCTGTATCACCATAACATTTGGACCACAATAAATTTCCGTTGATGTCTGTTTTCAGCATCCAGAAATCAGATGCCCCATGATTTCCACTAATATCATAGTCATTGGAATTAGTTGAGCCCACAGAAACGTATCCATTGTTCGTTGTAATTATTTCATAAAGCACATCAGCATTACTTCCACCAAGACATTTCTGCCACTGAATTGTTCCGGACGAGTCTGTTTTGACAATCCAGCCATCATAATTTCCATTGAAGTAGGTGGTGTCGTGATGACCGGTAACATCGTCATCGTTGGAGCTTGTATAACCTGAGAAAATATAACCTCCATCTGTAGTTGTGTCGCAGCTGAGAAAGGTATCGTATTTTTTTCCACCATATGTTTTGGCCCATTGCAGCACAAAGTTGGAGTCAAACTTTAATACCCATGCATCTGTTGAGTTAATCCAGGCGGCTTGTGTGGAATCATAATACATGTGTTGACCGATAACATCACCATCATTTGAAACAGTAAACCCTGCAACAATAAATCCACCCTCCCTGGTTTTTGTTCCGCAGGCAGCTACATCTGCCCGGGAGCCTCCATAACAATGCTGACTTATAAAAGCCCCGGAACTGTCTGTTTTGATCACCCAGAAATCTTCTTCACCGTGATTTCCGAAAACCTGGTTTGCATCCGGACCGTTGGTTGTACCCGGAATTGCATAGCCGAAATCATTCATTTCAATAATTGCATCCAGTCCGTCTCCCAATCCTGAGCCACCATAGCAATGTTCCCAATTAATATTTGGAATCTGGCAAAATGAAACCCGAACAACAAAAAAGAAAAAGAGAAGAAGAAACCGTTTCATGGTAATGAAATTAGAACTCTTCAAAAACAGATATAACAGTATTTAGAATACAGCTGTTACGGCAAAGGTTTAATCAAAATCTCAAAGCAATCCAATCAATTAATATGGACAATGAGAATAATTATTCGACTTTAATTAGTTTTTTCGTCACCGACTTATCTCCGAGATCAACCGAAACAAAATAAACTCCTGCAGGAAGAGAAGAAAGATCAATCGGGCTGAAAGATGAAACAGGACTGGAAAATTTTTGTATGAATTTTATTTCACCTGACAAATCCCTTACGCGAACAGAATACATCGACTTTCCGTTCGGAATAATATTTACCAACTGCTTGCATGGGTTTGGATATACACTCACCGGATCGTATTCCAGAACAGGAGGAAGTCCAAGCCATTGACTTTCGTCAAAACGCACGACACCATGTGTTTCTGTACCACACCAGATAATGCCGCTGTTTTCGATGGCAACCGTGAATACAATGTCATCGGGCATGTTGCTGTTAGTTGTGTTCCAATGGTAATAATAAAATCCCTCTTTTTTCACCAGGCCTTTATCATAAGAGCCCATGTAGAAATTTTGCTGAGAACTTTGCGCGAGGGAATTCAGACTATTCGTTGGAATATTTGAACTGCCGGTATTGTAAGCGATCCAGGTTCCATTGAAGAAAGCAACCAAAGCACCGGCAGGACAGGTCATCCATTTTATTCCACCCGAATCAACCAGCAGTCCGAGGATGGTGTTGTCGGGAAATCCGTTGGCGTAAACACTCCAGTTTGTAAAAGCGGTATCGACCATTCGAACTAAGCCACCATTGATTGTGCCCAACCAGCGGGTTGAATCATTTTCTTCAACAAGCACAGACATGTTGTTAACCGGCAAGCTGGAATTCAGAATGTCAAATATTGTCCAATTGTTTCCATCAAACAGACACAAGCCATTGTCTGTACAAATCCATTTACGGTTTTGGCTATCGATAGTAATACTGCGAATATAATTCGACGCGATTCCTGAATTGCCTGTATTGTAAACCGTCCAGTTGCTTCCGTCAAAAACATTCACACCGCCGTTTTGTGTAGAGATCCATGCATTTCCTTGTTGATCAAAAGCGACATGTTTTACGGAATTGTCTGAAATATTTGAATTGGTCGTAAGATAAACTGACCATGTTGTATCATTGTAAATGGCAAGACCGTATTCTGTACAAAACCATTTTCTGTTTTGTGAATCAATTCCGATATATCGACATTGATTTTCCGGAAGAGGAGAATTGAAACGATCAAAAATTGTGAATCCGCCTTGCGCCGACACTTGTCCTGCAAGCGTTGAAAAAAAGATTACAGCCAGGAGTAGAATTCGTTTCATGTTGATCGGATTTATGACAAATTTAATTATCGACCTTGATTCTGCCATGACCGAAATCAGGGCGATGCAATACACAAGTACAAATGAAAAAGGGAAGATCTCAATGCTTCCCTTTTTCATTTTAATAAATCGTTTTATTGAATAACAACTTTCGAGTCGAATCGATCTGTCGGACTTTCTACATGGAAATGATACAATCCGGTGGAAAGATCAGATGTATTCAGTTCAAAAAGATTTTCTCCTGTGAGAATATCAATATCCATTTGTCGTATTACCCGGCCCATCATATCTGTAATACGGATGTACCCGTTTTCTGAATTGATCGCATTGAATCGTAAGGATACTTTTTCATCCGCTGGATTTGGGAATAGCTCGAAAGCTGTCAACTCGTGTGGTCCTGCAGTACGAATGAGACCTGTTGTAAACACCGATGAAGCGGAATAAACCGATGTGGTTACACCCGTACAGATAGAACGAACCTGCCATTGGTAAGCGGTATTCGCCAGCAGACCTGTGATTTGGGTGGAATGCACACCACCTTGCCCGGAGAATTGTTTCCAGACATAATTTGTCGTACCGTTTTTCGAATAACGAACCATGAAGCTGTCGGCAGTAACCATGCTGGTCCAGTTTAATACTGCACTTGCATTTGTGATGTTGGTAGTGGTCAATCCGTACGGTGTCGCGCAGGCAACAGCTGTGTTCGTCGTTGTGAATGTTGCAGCTGTGCTGTAACCTGTACTTACGCCAAGACAAATTGAACTTACCTGAAATTGATAAGTTGTATTTGCAACAAGGTTTGTCAGAGAAGTTGAGTTACCAAGAGTACCATTCACATTTTTATAGAAATAATTAGTTGTTCCATTGATGGAATAACGGATGCGGAATGTATCAGCGGATACATATTGTGTCCAGCTTACTGTCGCGGAAGTATTTGCAAGGTTGCTTGAGCCTAAACCATAAGGTCTGATGCAAGGCACAGGAGCGGATGTTGTGGTGAATGTGGCCGATGTAGAATATCCGCTGCTTACCCCACTACAAATTGAACTCACCTGGAACTGATAGGTGGTGTTAGGTGACAAACCTGTAAGCGGAGCCGTGTTGCCAAGAGTACCATTTCGATCTTTGTAAATAAAATTCGTTGTGCCATTCACAGAGTAACGGATCCTGAACGTGTCCGCGGCTACATAAGGTGTCCAGCCTACTGTCGCTGAAATATTGGCGATGGCGGAGGATGTAAGTGAGTAAGGTTTGATACAACGAACCGGAGTGGTCAGTGTAGTAAAGGTTGCCGGGTTGCTGTAGCCGCTGCTGACTCCTCTGCAAATCGAGCTGACCTGGTATTGATACTGCGTGCCCGGACTGAGATTGAGTAGTGATGCACTGTGTACACCACCAGATCCGTTTACATCTTTGTATAAATATGCTGTTGATCCAAAAACAGAATAACGGATTCTGAAAGTATCGGCAGTTACGCTCACATCCCAGTTTGCCTGTGCTGAAATATTAGCGATGTTGGTCGTAGTAAGATTGAAAGGTTTGAGGCAATTGTTGGTTCCGGAAGTAACGGTCACTTGTTGCGAGCTCGTTCCGGTACAACCATTGGCTGCTGTATAAGAATAAGTAATGGTATAAGGACCACCCACACCGGCGGTTGCCGGAGTAAATGTTGTTCCACTGATTCCCGAACCACTAAATGTTCCGCCTGTTGGCGAACCGGTGAGAGTAACAGGAGATGCATTTGATGCATACGTGGAATTGAGACCACTGAAAGAAACCGTAGGAACAGTGTTGATGGTTGCAGTCACAGGCAGACGGCTGCTGCGTGAAACAAGATCCGGTAATTTGATCTGCCAGTCATAGCAGCAATAAAACGCGGTATGTCCACCGGAAGAGTTTGTAATAGAAATCACACCGGGGATTGAAAATGGATAACCAATATTTGTGGTCTTGGTGTTGGAATAAAGATTTGCTCCATTGTCCACCTGCAAACGATAGTTATCATCCGGATCAATCGTCCAGTTTAAGGTAACACGGCTGCTTCCTGAAGGAACCGAAGCGCTTACTTGTCGTAATGTATTGGTGTTTTTGTCCAGTAGCTTGAAGGTTTTTGTGCCGGCTAAATTGGAATACACAAGTACGGATTGTAATGTAAGTCGTGTGTACACCGTGAATACTTCGTACTGCAGAGTAATTGCGGTGTTGTAACTTCCTGTTGTAGAAACAGCATTGCTGGCAGGTGTTGAATTTACGGTTGCGCCTGTTGTGGTTACTTCATTTTCCACATAATAAGTTGTTGTGGCGGCAAGATTTGGAATGGTATAAGATGTGCCTGTATTCACCGCGTTTCCGCCGGATGGGACAGTATACCATTTTTGTGATCCTGCTCCGGTTGCAGACATCGTAACTGAACCTGCCCCACATCGGCTCGCACCTGTAACGGTTGGGTTTGCGGGATTGCTTATTACTGAAACAACAAAAGGAGCTGAAGTCGCTGTTCCGCAGGGCGTCGTAACGGTAACAGTATAGGAGCCCGCTAAAGAAGTGGTAATCGTTTGTGTCGTTGCTCCTGTTGACCAGAGGTAAGCTGAGCCTGCAGTAGCGGTAAGCGTAACGACGTCGCCCTGTACAATGGTACCCGGACGATTTGCATAGATATTCGCGACACCGGTACCGGCGGCGTTTTGACGGGTAAGGGTAACCGGAACCGCTGCTACATTATTCCATTCCTTGGTTTCACGAAAATTGTTGTTGGGATCAATTTCAACAACAATCCAATAAGTTCCATTGCAGACATCCGGAGGGATATTGATCCACATACCATCCAGTGTTTTGGAATAAATATCTACATAACCTGCAGAGATACCCTGCAGAGCATTTGAACAACCATAACCTCCTCCACCCAATCCATAATTTGGAAGGTTGCTTGAATTCAACACATTGTTGAGAGAATCCCGGCAATAGTTATTTGCTGCATTGCAATTACTAAGATCGAGTAAGCAGAATGCGAGCTTCGTCCCGGTTCCTACAATTGACCAATGCAACGGGTTGGGGTCATTTGGATTTTCAATTCTAAGAGTGTAAGTACCCCAGGAATCTACGTGCTGGTGACCATGAGAAGGGTGATAAGTCATTGTTCCTGCTTCCCGGTCAGTGGAAGTCATTGTATTTCCGTTTTTGTGATAGGTACGTTGTACGACAACTTGTTTGGGATCCGAACCATCGGAACAAAATCCGGTTCCGGGATAAGTGGTGAAAGTGTCGGTACCGCAAACCCATTTGCTGATCCCGCGTACTTCAATCGGACCATAACCGATATTTGGAGTAGCTCCGGTGAGACGCAGACGGCCATCATCAGAACCCTGATTGGACTGACTTGTTCCGGCGTTTACCTGGGGATATTCGGTGTAACCACCATTGCTGATCGCGTCTTTGGAAAGAGTGATATCCGGAAGCAGATCACAGTTTGTACCTCCACCCGGAGGGCAGGTGCAAGTTGTAGCGTTCGTAGTGGTGCATTGGGATTTGCCTGTGTAAGGCAATACCAGAATACTTCCAATAAGGAGCAGTAGAAATTTCTTCATGTTTTGCAGGAAATGTTAGATAAGTACTAAACTATAAAATATCACTGAATCCTGCAAGTGGTGCGGATTCCGGAAGTGATTTAAAAAAGGGCTTGAAAGGTGGAACTTAATTGAAAAGCTTTGCAAACCGGAAATTGACCGCGTCGAATAAGCCAAGATCGCTCATTTTAAACTCCGGAATCACCAATAAGGCCATAAACGAGAGTGTCATATATGGTGCTCGTAGGGAAGACCCCAATGATTTCACTTTTTTGTCCAATAAGCTATATTGTTTGGAAACACTGATTCCATCTTCAGGAGAAATCAATCCTGCAATCGGGAGGGGAAGCACCAATTCTTCCATATCATCCACCACACACAAGCCACCGCGATTACGGATCAATAAATTTACCGCCCTACACAAATCTTCATCGCTTACTCCCACTGCAATAATGTTGTGCGAATCGTGTGCAACGGAAGAAGCCATTGCTCCTTTTTGCAGACCAAAATTTTTAATCATACCGATTGCCGGCGGTTTATCGGAATAACGATTGATCACGGCGATCTTTAAAATATCATGATCCGGATCAGAGATCAGGAAACCATCATTGGATAGAAAGGGAGACTGAATATGCAAAGTGATAAGTTGACCGTCGAGCGCTTCGATAACATTCACGCTTTTTCCTTCGGTTTTTATTTTAAAATCAGAAACACTTTTTTCGGAGCAAGAAAAGTGATTGATAACCCGGTGTTGATCTTTTTCCAAAACACATTTTCCTTTTTCGGAGACAAGTATACCGTTGATGACTGTTTGCAGTACATTGAAGTCTTTCAAATTGTCTACAACAATAAAGTCCGCCGGATCACCGGCCTGCAAGCAAGCCTACTTCAAGACCATAGTGTTTTACCGGGTTGACTGTCGCTGAGCGGAGCACAGACATGGTATCATAACCGGCTTGTATGGCTCTGCTCACGAGCAGATTGATATGTCCAAGTTCAAGATCATCGGGGTGTTTATCATCGCTGCAGAACATGAGTTCATCCGGGTATTCATCCATCAGTGGAATCAGGGCATTGAAATTTTTAGCGGCCGATCCTTCACGGATCAGAATTTTCATTCCGTGTTGAAGCTTGTCCATTGCTTCCGGTAAGGTGAAACATTCATGATCTGTAGAAATGCCGGCAGCGATATAGCGTGCGGCATCATCACTGCGCAATCCGGGAGCATGTCCGTCGACTTTTCGCTTGTATTTCTGTGCTACTGCGATTTTGTCCATGACGAGAGGATCGCGATGCAAAACACCAGGGTAATTCATCATTTCGGCCAGGTATTTCAAACCATGATCACGAAACAGAACTTCAATATTTTCGGCGGTGATGGTTGCTCCGGCAGTTTCAAACGTTGTGGCGGGAACACAGGAAGGAGCTCCGAAGTAAAATTTCAGGGGAGACTTTTTTGCATTGTCCAGCATGTAAAGTATCCCTTCCATGCCCAACACGTTCGCAATTTCATGCGGATCACTTACGGTCGCGACGGTTCCGTGAGGCAGGGCCATTCTGGAAAATTCATAAGGAGTGAGCATCGAGCTTTCGATATGAATGTGCGAATCGACAAATCCGGGTAAAATGAATATTGATTCATTATTACTTTCTTCCGTGATTTTTTCGATTTTTCCTTCGTGCAGATGTACTGTTCCATGGAAAATACGTTTGCCGACAACGTCAACAATCTGGCCGCTGATTTTTTGGATGGGTTGGGTGGTCATGGTATGCTGCAAGATAAGCATACTCGTTCACTTTGAAAAACCGTAGAGGATTGCCACGAATGCACGAATATCATTCACGAATTCGTGCATTCGTGGCAATGAATATTACACTGAAATAAGTCTAATACACGATTCTTTTGTAATTCAGGTTCAGCTCTCCAAAATTTACAACCAGGGCTAATTTTTTTTGAGAGACTTTGAGGTAATTGATTGCCTGCGCGATAAATTCCTCCGCAATACCTGAAACACCTTTCACTTCCAGGATAATATTATCATAGACGACGAAGTCTGCATAAAATTTGTGAGGAAGAATGAATCCTTTGTAATTGACTTCAAACATTTTTTCACGTCTGAAAGGAATTCCGGCCATCCGAAACTCCAGTTCCAGAGCGTCCTTGTACACGATTTCCAGAAATCCGGAACCGAGATTGTTGTGTACTTCCATACATTTCCCGATGATAGTATAACACTCTTCTTTGTACAATAAATTTTCCATACATTTTTGTTTCCACGAATGCACGAATTTCTTAAAAATATAATTCATGTTTTCGTGGTAACACTAATTCACTAAAATAATCACCTGATTAAAATAGAAAAAAAACAAATGTTGGTTCGTTGCTCAAAAATCCTCTGGTTGAGAAGGTTGAGATGAGGGATTTTAGGCGGAGATTTTTAGTGCCACGAATGCACGAATTTTTTGAAAATATAATTCGTGCATTCGTGGCAAACCTAATTCATTAAAATAGAAAAATGCAGATGTTGGTTCGTTGCTCAAAAATCCTATGGTTGAGAAGCTGAGATGAGGGATTTTAAGAGGAGATTTTTATTGCCACGAATGCACGAATTTTTTGAAATTTAATTCGTGCATTCGTGGCAATCCTGATTCACTAAAATATGCACCAGATAAAAATAGAAATTAACAAATGTTAGTTCTGCACGCTATAATCATCGTGTTCAGGAGCTGGGATTTTAAGAGGAGGTTTTTATTGCCACGAATACACGAATTTTTTGAAAATTTAATTCGTGCATTCGTGGCAACTCTAATTCATTAAAATGGAAAAAAGCAGATGTTGGTTCGTTGCTCAAAAATCCTCTGGTTGAGAGGCTGAGATGAGGGATTTTAGGCGGAGATTTTTAGTGCCACGAATGCACGAATTTTTTGAAATTTAATTCGTGCATTCGTGGCAACTCTGATTCACTAAAATATGCACCAGATAAAAATAGAAATTAACAAATGTTAGTTCTGCACGCTATAATTATCGTGTTCAGGAGCTGGGATTTTAAGCGGAGGTTTTTATTGCCACGAATGCACGAATTTTTTGAAATTTAATTCGTGCATTCGTGGCAAACCTAATTCATTAAAATGGAAAAAAGCAGATGTTGGTTCGTTGCTCAAAAATCCTCTGGTTGAGAGGCTGAAAAGAGGGATTTTAAGAGGAGATTTTTATTGCCACGAATACACGAATTTTTTGAAAATATAATTCGTGCATTCGTGGCAACCCTAATTCATTAAAATAGAAAAATGCAGATGTTGGTTCGTTGCTCAAAAATCCTATGGTTGAGAAGCTGAGATGAGGGATTTTAAGAGGAGGTTTTTATTGCCACGAATGCACGAATTTTTTGAAATTTAATTCGTGCATTCGTGGCAACTCTACAGTCACTCAAAAAAGCGCCGGATAGAATAAAATGAAGCCCTGTTCGTTTTTAGTAGATAAACTTGTTCCGGGCCTTGTCGAATGGTGATAAACGTTGGGTAATTTTGTAATTATGATAAAAAAATCATTTTGTCTGTTTTTATTTATTCTGATTTCCGGTACAGGCAATGCTCAGGAAATGTGGGGTATCAGCAATAGCAATTACAGTGGGAACATGGGAATCTTTCTGAATCCCGCCACCATAGTTGGCGCTCCTTACAAGTATGAATTCAACATCATCGCGGGTGATTTTTTTGCCGAAAATACATACATCTATTTCCCACCCTCCAGTAAAATCATTACTCGGTCATTACTCGGCACCGTTCCTGCTGGAAAAAATTATTTTGATGATTATACCGGCAATCCCGTAAGTGGCTTTGCGCACGCCCTCATCATTGGACCATCCTATATTAAAAATAATGGTTCGGATGCGTGGGGAATCCATACCGCGTTGAGAAATGAACTAAGTGTGCTGAAAGCCCCTGCAGGTTTGAGTAAATTCGTTTACGAGAAGTACAAATATCCTGCGGGCTTTGGACAACGTATCAGCAGCACTCCGTTTTCATTTGCATGGATGAACTGGGCTGAGGCCGGATTTACCTATGGAAAAGTCTATATGGAAACCACGAAGGATTACCTGAAATGGGCCATCACAGGTAATATACTTGTTGGTTTCGACGGTCTTTATCTGGATGCAAGAAATCTCGATTACACTTTTTATGATTCCACACATGCCGTCGTTCATAGCATGGATGCGACACTTGGTCACGCGGTGAATGCCGATGGAAATTCAAGTTTGTTTGCGCTTCGAGGATTGGGCCTGAGTACAACAATGGGTGCAGTGTACATGCACAAAAGAAATCCAGGCGCATTCGATTGCAACAAAACATCTGATCAGTTTAAAAAATACGATTACCGGATCGGACTTTCCTTTCTGGATATTGGCATGATAGATTATTTCCGACAATCGCAAACCCTGACTGTGCAGACAAGCAACAACAGAACCTGGAACGGGATAGATTCGATATCCTTTTCAACCATGTCAGGATTTGATTCTTTAATCAGCAATAAAGTCAATGGAACCGTGAATTCGACAGTATCGGAATCATTTGGAATGTGGCTCCCCTCCGCGGTTAGTTTGCAATTTGATTATTGTATTGTTCCGAAAGTTTACGCGAATGCAAGCTGGGTAAACCGATTGCATTTTGGCCCCAAACAAGTTGCGAGAGGCAACCAGGTGGATCTTTCCATTCGTTATGAACGAAGAAAATTCGAAGCTGCTGCGGATTTTACCATGTTCGAATACAAACAACCCTCCGCTGGAATTGGGCTCCGGTATTCATTTTTCGTGATCGGGACTGATCGCTTATTGCAATGGCTCAGTCTGACCGATGTAAAGAGTTTTGATTTCTTTTTTGGTTTTAAATTCAACACCTGCAACTGGCCTTTTAAAAAGAATGGACCGGATTGTCCGGCCTTCGGACCAATGTAGATTTGAGTCCCTTTTTGCAGTTGTTTTGGATCCATGCCGGTTGATTCCCCGCCTGATTTTATAGAGAAAAAGCGCTTTTTCAGCTGAATTGAATGGTAATCCGAACTGGAAAATTCGATTGACGGATTTTCAATCCAGAATCCTTTGCGATTTTTTATTCAAAAGCCACCATCTTGTGGAAAAACAGTTCCTCGCCCCATTCTTCGGACAGAATGAACTCGCCTGATTTTTAGAGGTTTTAACTTTGACTCTTCACTTAGAATTTATAACTTTGGAAGGCGTATACCCGTATGAAAACTACTGCGGGTTAATTTTCCTAATCATTCATTATCGGCTAAAATCTACACACATCATGTCACAAAGAAAGTATTTGGTTTCTGTCTTTGCGGTCCTCCTATTTGTTTTCGCAAGCAGGCAATCAACTGCACAAATTGATGTCCGCACCATTGACATGAATCAGGTCAATAAGGATAAATCAGATGGTAAGCTCAACGGAACTGAACATTATATAAATTATCAGTCACAACCGCTTCCTCAGTTTTCTTCAACGCCCACAGCAGCAAACAGAAATTCCTCAGGTAATTCCGGGAATCAACAAACCAGTTCTTTAACTTGTGATTGTTGGGCCACAAGAGATGCCAGCTGGCAAATTGCACAGTTTGATGGAAGTGGAGGAAGTGGAGGCCCGGGAGTTGCTCCGGATTACAGGAATGATGACTGGTCTACTGATACTATTTTTCTTCCTTTTCAATTTTGTCTTTATGGTCGTCAGTCTGATACCGCATTCATTAACAACAACGGGAATGTTTCTTTTGGCGAGGCATATTCCACATATAGTCCAACAGGATTTCCTGCAGCAGGATATCCAATGGTTGCGCCCTTTTGGGCCGATGTTGATACAAGAGGTGCGGCCAGTGGCTTGGTGTATTATACGATTACACCAACTCATATGATTGTTCAGTGGGAGAACGTCGGTTATTTTGGTTCTCATACTGATAAATTAAATTCATTTCAATTGATCATCACCAATGGTTCGGATCCTATTTTATCAGCAGGAACCAATGTTAGCTTTTGCTACAAAAACATGGAATGGACAACCGGAGATGCATCCGGTGGAGTCAATGGATACGGCGGGTTTCCGGCCTCTGTTGGAATTAACAAAGGAGATGGTATTGCATACATTCAATATGGACGATTTGATACCGCAGGTACTGTGTTCAATCCACCACCTGACACCAGTGGAATCGGGTCACTCGCAAACCAGTCATTTGCTTTGGATGGTTGTAATATTGGAACAAACATTCCTCCTTTGGCATTTTCTCCAACCCCATTGTGTGACACATTTAAAATTTGTGTCGGAGATACAGCCCAGGTAACAATGTTGTTTTTATCACCTGAAAGCGGACAGATTACTACTCCGACTGTCTCGGGTTTAATGACCGGCTTATCAACCGTCCTGGCAATTCCCGGTAATACTGCCACCATCGTTGCCCAGCTGATAGGATTACCTTCAAATGTTGGAATGAATGTTATTGACATTCGGGGAACAGATAATGGGGTCCCTTCACGGTTTACTATCAAGCACCTGGTGATTCAGGTAGTTCCGGACCCAACAGCAAGTTATACTTATTCACCAGCAAGTCCGGTCACTGCAGGAACAGCAATATCTTTCACGAACACCAGTACCGGTGCTACTACCTACTCCTGGGATTTCGGAGATGGTAGTCCTGTTTCGAATGCCACCAGTCCATTGCATACTTATACTGCCGGAGGTACTTACAATTGTGTACTGACAGTTACAAATGCTGGTGGTTGTACAGAAACATATACTCAACAAATTGTCGTGACTCAATGCGGTACAGCCAGTCTTACAACAACGAATGTTTGTCAGGGCACCGCTGCAACGATCACCTATACTGGTACAGCTGCTCCAGCGAATGCATTCACCTGGAATTTCCATGGAGGAACCGTGGTTTCCGGAACAGGAGCCGGCCCGTATTCTGTGGTTTGGAATACTTCAGGAACTTTTAACGTTGATGTTTCTGTAACACAATCGGGCTGCAGTGCTGCGAATGCCTCACAACCCATCACAATTTTTGCAACACCCAATGCTTCTATTTCCGGTACAGCTGCAGTTTGTACAGGACAGAATAATACGATCAATTTTAACGGAACTGCCGGTGCCGGTGCCGGATATGCCTGGAATTTTTCCGGAGGAACAGGAAGTGGAACCGGATCGGGGCCATATTCGGTTCAGTGGGCGACCGCAGGAAATTACAATGTTCAATTGGTGGTAACTGAAAATGGTTGCCGGGATACAGCAACATTTGCAGTTGCTGTAAATGCAATTCCAACATCACCATTCACTGCTACACCTTCTGTTTGCGCAGGCTCTCCTGTAACTGTTACCTACACAGGCAATGCTCCCGCAACTGCTAATTATACCTGGGGCTTTGATGGCGGTACAGTTGTGTCCGGAAGCGGACAAGGTCCTTATACTTTGGTTTGGAATGCCGCAGGCAGTCATCAACTCTCATTGACAGTGGCTCAAAATGGTTGCACATCACCATCCTCGACAGCTCAGGTTACCATCAATCCAATTCCGAATGCTTCGATCTCTGCTACTTCAGCTGTTTGTATTGGTCAGGCAAACACGATAAACTTCAGCGGGACAGCAGGAGCTACTGCAGCTTATGCATGGAGTTTCGGTACCGGTACTGTTGCATCCGGTTCGGGATCCGGTCCTTATTCTGTGTCATGGAACTCAGCAGGACCTCAGCAATTACAAGTTGTTGTTACTGAAAATGGATGTCGCGATACAGCAACCTATGCTGTACAAGTCAATGCCATTCCTACTTCACCATTTACAATTACACCTGCCGTTTGTGCCGGCTCCCCGGTGAGTGTGAATTACACCGGTAATGCATCAGCTGGTTCTGGTTATGCATGGAATTTTAACGGGGCAACAGTTGCATCGGGTAGCGGTCAAGGACCTTACAGTCTTGTCTGGAATACATCCGGGAACTATTCTGTTTCTTTGACTGTCACACAAAATGGTTGTGTTTCTGCACCCAGCAGTATGCCTGTTACCGTGAATGCAATTCCTGACGCGGCAATAACTGCGACACCTTCTGTTTGTATCGGACAAGCCAACACAATTAATTTTAGTGGAACCGCGCTTCCGGGAGCAGCATATACCTGGAGTTTTGGTAGCGGCACCGTGAATTCAGGAACAGGAGCGGGGCCATATTCTGTGCAATGGGGAACTGCTGGTGTCGAGCAACTAAAAGTTACGGTTTCACAAAATGGATGTAAAGACAGCGCGCAATACAACGTCACTGTATTTGCAATACCAACCTCTTCATTCACACTTCCTGCGAATGCATGTATTGGCGCACCATTTACTGTTTCTTATTCCGGAACAGCATCAGCGGTTTCAAGTTATACCTGGGATTTTGGTAATGCAATTGTGATTTCAGGTGCAGGACAAGGTCCATATACACTCTTGTCAACTCAGGCAGGTAATGCAGCGGTCACACTTACTGTTACACAAAACGGTTGTGTCTCTCCTCCAACAGCCCATGCAATCAATATTGTTGGTTTACCTGTAGCCAAAGCAGGATTAGACAAATCGGCTTGTTCGGGTTCTTCTGTTTCACTGGGAGATACTCCTGCAGCAGGATATTCTTATCAATGGACACCGTCAACAGGACTAACAGATCCAACTGCTGCTAACCCATCCTGTGTTGCAGAAAATATTGGCACCGGCACCAATTCTGCCGCTTATATCGTTTCTGTCACCAATAGCTACGGCTGTGTGAATTCTGATACTGTAGTTGTGCATGCATACGCAATACCTGCTCCGGTTTTCGATCATCAGTCTCCACAGTGTTTGGAAAACAACAGCTTTATTTTCAAAGCGAACGGAAATATTTTTCCCGGTGTGACATATGACTGGAATTTTGGTTCTGCTTCTAATCCGGGTTCAAGTACTCTGCAAAATCCTGACGCGGTAAGCTATTCAACTGTTGGGACTCATGCGATCACATTGAAATCGGAATACAGCGGATGTCCGGGTCCGATTTACAGAGATACAGTTGAGGTGTTGGCAATGCCTGTTGCTGATTTTGTTCCGGAAGTATTGAATGGATGTGAACCACTTGAGGTTCCTTTTATCAATGCGAGCAGCCCTAACAGCGTAGCTTATTCATGGAATTATTTTGACGGACAAACAGACACAGTTCAGACACCGCTGCACACATTTGAACATGCCGGAGTTTATTCTGTATCTCTGATTTCCACCACAGCTGAAGGATGTCGTGCAGACACCGTGTTACCCGATCTTATCACTGTTTATCCTACACCAATTGCTTCTTTCATTCCTGAACCCGGAGTGACAACAATCTGGCAACCGGTAATTTATTTTGATAATAAAACGCTCAATGGTACTCAGTATTCATGGACTTTCGGTGACAGTACTACTTCTGAACTTGTAAACCCATCACATACATATACGGAAGTCGGGGCGTACGAAGTTGTTCTTATGACAGCTACCCAATACGGTTGTCGGGATACTGTTCGAGGAATTGTCAGGATAGAATATGGGTTCAATTTTTATGTACCCACAGCTTTCACACCAAACAACGATGGTGTGAATGATAACTTCCAGGGTTATGGAACCTACATCAAAAATTACGAGATGGGAATTTATAACCGCTGGGGTATATTGGTTTATCATACTACAGATTATTCAAAACCCTGGGATGGTAAGATCAACCAGGAGGTACAATCGGATGTGTATGTATATAAAATCCGTGTGGTTGACCAGAACGACGAACTTCATAATTACATCGGCAAGGTCACTGTCGTGAGGTAATTATATTTATTAATAGCATTAAAAGAGAGGGAGGGTGTTCTACATCCTCCCTCTCTTTTTTATGTCCCCGATGGAAATTTAGAACTGGTTTGTGGAAATTCTTTTTGCAGAGCATCAGCCCTGTAACAACACGAATGTGTTGAGATCAATTTCCTTCAGATTATTTATTCTAAAATTCAATCGTATGAAAAAGAACAGCCTTTTTGCCCTGGCATTTCTTCCAGGTATTGCCGTTGGAGCAGTGATTGTGATGGCGCTAAATGAAACTCCGGATACTAGTTCGCCCCCGGAAAGATCAACGGAAATTGTTCAAAAACCTCAACCGGCAGCAAAACCCCTGTCCCCGGAAACGGTGAATGAAACCCCTGTCCCCAAGGGAAAAGGAGATGATAAGGGATGTGTGTTTAAAACAGTTTTCGGCGAAGAACCTTCAGACAGTAATTTCATTTACAAAACGCCTTTGAAAGTAAAACACTCCATCGAAGATGCACTGAGCTGGATAGCACAAGCGCAATCAGAAAGCGGAGGATGGGGAGCCGGAACCCATGCGAACCAAGGTATCATGGATCCGCATGCTGTTCATTCAGATCCCGCAACAACCTCCATGGTCGCCATGGCTATTCTGCGCAGCGGTAGTTCTCTTTCCGGAGGACCTTATTCATCTCAGCTTCGAAAAGCACTCAACTATCTTCTTAAGCAGGTTGAGGAATCATCGCCGAATTCCCTGAACATTACCTCTGAAACAGGAACACAACCCCAAATTAAATTGGGACAAAATATAGATGTAGTACTTACTTCCCAGTTTCTCACGAATATTTTGGATGAGCTGGACAATGATAAAAACTTGCAAAGCAGGGTCGTTCGTTGTAACCAGGTTTGTATTTCGAAGATCCAAAAAGGTCAAACTGCAAAAGGGAGCTTACAAGGTGCTGGCTGGGCCGGGGTGTTACAAAGCTCATTCGCAACAAATGCATTGGAAACCGCGAAAGACAAAGGACTTGAAGTTGATGAAGCAAAACTTGTAAAAGCAAAAGAGTACCAGAAAAGTAATTTTGATGTCAAGACAAATAATGTAACAACTGAAGATGCCGCAGGAGTAGTATTGTATTCTGTTTCAGGAACAGGTCGCGCGAGCGCTAAAGAGGCCAGAAGAGCTAAGGATATCATTGATAAAGCAAAAAGAGAAAATAAGATCGAGTCCTCTGCACCGGTTTCAACAGAGAATTTGAAAAAAGCGGGAATGAGTGAATCGGAAGCGCTGCGATACGGTGCGGCTTATCAGATTAATGTCGCTGCCAACGAACAAGCGCAACAGGATAACGTGATGAACGGGTTTGGTAGTAATGGTGGCGAAGAATTTCTCAGTTATCTTCAAACCGGAGAAGGCCTGATCATGTCTAAGGATCAGGGATGGAAAAACTGGTACGATAACATCAGCGGGCGTCTGGTAAGGATTCAAAATAATGATGGCAGCTGGAACGGGCATCATTGCATCACAAGCCCGGTATTTTGTACTGCAACGAGCCTGCTTATTCTTGCCGTCAATAATGATGTCGATAAATTGGTAGCTCTTGGGGGTAAATGAAAAGGAGTCATTGGAATTGATGTTAAAAAGGGCACTAATATTTAGTGCCCTTTTCTATTTAAAATCGATTATTGCTTTATTAATTAATTCCATCGGCAATATGGAGATAACAAGGAAGCGATAATCCTGTAGTATTTAAGTGTTTCTCATTGATCCAGCTGGGATTACACGTTAGAAATCACTACCTTCGCGACCTTCTAAATTACAGCCAATGATCTCAGTTTCCAATCTTTCCCTGCGCTATGGAAAGCGTGTTTTATTTGAAGAAGTGAATATTAAGTTCACTCCGGGAAACTGTTACGGCATTATAGGTGCAAATGGAGCAGGAAAATCCACTTTTTTGAAAATTTTGTCTGGAGAAATTGATCCAAGCACAGGACAAGTTCACATGACACCCGGTGAGCGTATGAGTGTGCTTCGTCAAAATCACTTTGAATTCGATGCATACCCTGTTTTGCAGACTGTTATGATGGGGAATAAAACCTTGTGGACAGTAATGCATGAAAAAGATGCCATTTACGCGAAACCTGATTTTAACGACGATGATGGTCACCGTGCAGCGGAACTCGAACATCAGTTTGCCGAGATGAATGGATGGGACGCCGAGAGTGATGCAGCCAGCTTGTTGAGCAGTCTGGGTGTAAAAGAGGAATTTCATCAGGTTCTGATGGGAGACCTCAACGGTAAAGATAAAGTACGAGTTCTCCTTGCTCAGGCCTTGTTTGGAAATCCGGATATTCTCTTGCTTGATGAGCCGACGAATGACCTGGACGTAGATACAATCACCTGGCTTGAAAATTTTCTGGCGGATTTTCAGAATACAGTGATTGTTGTTTCCCACGACAGGCACTTTCTTGACGCGGTGTGTACGCACGTTTCAGATATTGATTTTGGAAAAATTACGACGTACACCGGAAACTACTCTTTCTGGTATGAATCGAGCCAATTGGCTCTTCGTCAGCGTTCCGATCAAAACAAAAAAATTGAAGATAAACGCAAGGAGTTACAGGAGTTTGTCGAACGATTTAGTGCAAATGCTTCTAAGTCGAGACAGGCCACGAGCCGGAAAAAACTTTTGGAAAAACTGGTTGTTGATGATATTCAACCGTCGAACAGGAAATACCCCGGAATTATTTTTCGTGCGGAACGTGATTGCGGCGACCAGATTCTTGCAGTGGAGCATCTTTCGAAACAATCTCCCGAAGGAAACACCTATTTCAGCGACATCACTTTCACTCTTACGAAAGGTGATAAAGTAGCTGTCCTTTCACGGGACCATTCCGCGATTTCGATGTTTTTTGAAATCCTGATGGGTGAAGAAAAACCTGATCAGGGAACTTTTTCCTGGGGAAGCACGATTACACGGGCTTATTTACCTAATGACAATGCAAAATATTTTGGTGACGATTTAAATCTGATCGACTGGTTGCGTCAGTTTTCAAAAGACAAAGACGAAACCTATATCCGCGGATTTTTAGGAAAGATGTTGTTTTCCGGTGAAGAAACATTGAAGAAATCGAATGTTCTTTCAGGAGGAGAAAAGGTACGTTGTATGATTTCAAGAATGATGCAGGTGAATGCGAATTGCCTGATCCTTGATGAACCGACGAACCACCTTGATCTCGAATCAATCACCGCGTTCAACAACGCGCTTAAAGACTGGAAACATATCGCTTTGTTCACCACACATGACCACACTTTCGCGGAATCCGTAGCGAACCGTATTATAGAACTTACACCTTCGGGGATCATTGACAAACGGATGAGTTTTGACGAATACATTTCGGATGAATCTATCCGTGCATTGCGCGAAAAAATGTATCCTGAAACCGTTCCGGTAGGGTGATAATGAGTTCCGGTATTTAAACAATTTTTGAAAAGAGTCCATGCATCCGGACTATATCAGGAAAATAGAACAGGCGAGGCTTCAGCGGAAAGAAAACAAATTGTTTTTCGAAAGGTTGAAGAAGCGAAAACCATCCGATCTGGATCAGGTTACGAATGAATTACACGACAAAGCTTTTGAGCAGATTGATTGTCTGAAGTGCGCAAATTGTTGTCGGACCACAGGTCCCTTGTTAAGAAGCAAAGATATCGATCAGCTTGCCGCCCATTTTAAGATTCGACCAGCCATTTTCACTGAAAAATATTTACGGATCGATGAAGACGGGGATTATGTGTTTAAAGCCATGCCCTGTCCATTTCTTGGAAATGATAATTATTGTTCAGTCTATCATTACCGGCCCGGAGCTTGCAGGGATTATCCGCACACCCAACAAAGGGATATTCGTCAAAAACTAAACATTACACTGGAGAACACCATGATTTGTCCTGCTGTAGCGGAGGTTGTGGAAGGACTTGCGCGGCATTATGAACCGAAATAAGGCCATTCAAATTTTGTCTTTGTATTTCTCCTGATTTTCAATCTGGTTTGTTAAGGAACAAGTGTTGGCCTAAATTTCATTTTTCTTTAAATTTCGCATTCATTATCCGTACAAAAGATTTATTTTTACTCTGTTCTATGAGCCATACAAACCATATCAGCATTCAACCCATTTCAACAGCTATAAAAAATCACATGATCAGATATATTTTGTTTTTCGCTTTTTTATTTACCTGTGTTGATCTGTTCGGAGCAAATGAACCAAATGTTCCGCCAACATTTCTGACCGCAAGCGGAGCGAATTGTAATGAAATAGATTTGTCATGGGTTTCAGGAGACGGTACCAGAAGACTGGTCGTTGCATCTGCTGACAGCCCTGTGAGTGTGTTTCCTACGGATGGTCAATCCTACGGTGCCGCTACGAATTTTGGTTCAGGCTCAAATCTGGGAGGAAACAATTATGTGGTCTACAATAGCAATGGAACAAATGTGACTGTGTCCGGTTTGAATGGAGGAGTTCATTATTATTTTGCTGTATTTGAATTCAACGGCACGGGTGTTGGGACAAATTATCTTACCAGTATTTATGCAAATGCCGATACTTTCGCTACGGGAATCTCTTTGTCTGTGATTATTTCCGATTCCAGTTTTTGTGTGGGTGAATCCGCGAACCTTGAAGCACATGGGGCTCCTCAATACTCATGGTCACCCGGAACAGGACTTTCAAGCACGACTGATTCAGTAATTACAGCAACACCAACACTTACTACTCAATATACAGTTCAGGCATCTGATTTAAGTGGTTGTCAGATTTCCGCACGGTTTACACTCACGGTAAACTCTAACCCAACAGTCAATCTTGGAAATTTCTCGGATGTATGTGTGAATGCATCCCCATTGAATCTAAGCGGAGGTACGCCTTCGGGAGGAACTTACGGTGGTCCGGGTGTAAGTAGTGGGGTCTTTGATCCATTGGTTGCAGGAAGTGGTATACATACGATCACATATTCTTATACAAATGCTCAGGGATGTTCTTCCGCGGATAGTTCTACAATTCGTGTGAATGGTTTACCTGTCGTAAATTTATCTTCCTTTCTCAGTACCTGTGTAAATTCATCACCATTCACTCTGACCGGAGGAACTCCCGGTGGAGGTTTTTACAGTGGCAACGGCGTTTCGGCAGGAACATTTAACCCTTCAACAGCAGGTGTTGGCACACACGCTATAATTTATTCTTATACGAATGTTCAGGGCTGTACGAATTCAGATACATCTTCTATCACAGTAAACGCATTGCCGGTTGTTTCTCTTTCATCCTTTGCATCGGTGTGTATTGATGCGTCTCCATTTGCATTAACCGGAGGCAATCCTACCGGAGGAATTTATAGTGGCGCCGGCGTGTCATCGGGAATATTTAATCCATCAACGGCCGGAGCGGGCAACCAATTGATTACATATTCATACACGGATGGAAATGGTTGTTCGGCATCCGCCTTATCCTCCATTTTTATAAACAGCTTGCCTGTGGTAGACGTGGGACCTTTTGCAGGCGTTTGTATCAATAGTGCAAGTTTTACACTGAGTAGCGGATCACCTTCCGGAGGAGTCTATTCGGGTAGCGGAGTAAGCAATGATACTGTATTTACTGCTGCAGTCGCGGACACAGGTGCTCACGTGATTTCCTATACATATACCGATGGCAATGGTTGTGTGAATATGGATTCTGCACAGATCCGGGTGAATTCATTGCCGATAGTAACTCAGTCAAGTCTTCCAACTGTTTGTGCGAATACAGGCCCGGTTGCATTGAGCGGAGGCAGTCCTTCAGGTGGACATTACAGTGGAACTGCAGTGAGTGGTACAACATTTTATACAGGCATTGCAGGTGCCGGAACGCATACCATTACATATACTTACACGGACGCGAATTCTTGTTCCAATTCAGCGAATGCTTCTATACAGGTTAATCCGATTCCGCAACCCAATCTTGGTCCTGATACCATCGCTTGTGCAGAATCAAATATTGTGCTCACTGCAGGAACAGGTTTTTCAACCTATGTCTGGTCCACAGGGCAAAATACATCTTCGATCAGCATTGACTCAACAAGTCATGGTTTGAATACTTTTCCGGTGATTTTGATAGTTACCAATTCCTTCGCTTGTGCTAACAGGGACACTATCCGTGTAACGTTCACTCCATGTGCCGGAGTTGGGGAAGTACCAGGCTTGGCTTCTGAAATTAGTGTTTACCCAAATCCGTCTGCTTCTTTCTTTAAAATGGAAAGCACGGATATTTTTGAATATCAGATATTAGACGCAAGAGGAAGGTTGATTGAAAGTAATAAATCTTCAGGTTCGCCGGTTTTCTTCGGGCAATCTTATTCAAGCGGAGTCTATTTTGTGAAACTGTTTTTGAAGGACGAAGTTCGAACGATCCGGGTTGTCAAGGAATGAAATAAACTTGCTGAGAGGCAATTCATTCTTTTGAATACAAGGGTTTTCTTTTTTAACAGCAAAGACTTCACTTTTCAGTTAAGAAGTCTGATGTCCTCCTGCTTCAAATTAAGAGGTTTTCCTGTTGGGAAGATTTACTTTCTGAAGTTTCCCAAATTCGCAATAAGATAAAATTGCGCCGTCATACATGATTCTTCTCATACTTTTAAAAAAATGAAATCCTGTTCTTTATGTGAATTCCGGATAAGCGCCATTCAGGTTTTGTCCGGGTTTGGCATTTAAAACACCAGAAGTACTATCCGGGTCAATCATTATTTATCATTAATTTTGGATCACAATTGAAATATAAGATGAGTGTTCGTATAGAGTGTCAGAATTGCCCGAATAAAAAATGTTTTGTTCAGAGTCATTGTACATCAGAGTGGGTTCAGATCATCAATCGTTCCAAGGAGCAATCGGTTTATCAAAAAGGCCAGCAATTGTTCAGGGAAGGAGACAGGGTTTCCGGTGTTTTTTTTATACAGCACGGGAAAGTGAAAGTAGTTACAAATGGCCTGAATGGAAAAGAACAAATCGTAAGACTGGCTTCTGACGCCTATATCATTGGACATTGTGCCGTAGAAGGAGAACGATATCCCATTGGAGCAATTGCATTGGAAGAAAGTACAGTTTGTTTTCTTTCCAATGAACTTCTGAAAAGTGCATATCTGGAAAATCCGGAATTCACATTGGCATTCATGTATTATTATTCCGCTGAGTTGCGCAAGATGGAATCCAGGTTAAAGTATGTTGCGCAAATGAGTATACGTGAAAAGGTGGCGGAGGCTTTGCTTTATATATATGATATTTTTGGTGCAGACGAAACAGATCATACTCTCAATGTAACGATGAGTCGTCAGGAGTTGGCCGATTTGGTAGGTACAAATGCAGAGCAGGTAACCCGACAGCTTTCGCTTTTTCAAAATGAAAATATTATTTCGAAACAAGGAAAGGGTTTGCAAATGTTAAGAGTCGATCTTTTGAGGAAGATGGTTGATTCCTACAAACAAACGGATTGAGACCAATTTCGATGGTTTTTGTTGAAATTCCATTTTTTTAAAAGAATTAACATATTTCCCGATAATAACATTTTGATTTTTTTCGGGTGCTTTAACATTATCTACCCTGTTTTAAGTATAAATTGAGCTAAAAAGCAAGTTGTTAGGAGTTTTTCCTGCGAAAACGCAGGAGTTAGAATGACGATGCACCATATTTTGAGTGATTGCAATCATGTTCAGCATTACATAAAAGCAGGACATTTAAATCGTTTTTAGTTATACATATATATCACACCAATTAAAACACAAATGCGACGATTATGAAATCAAGACGAATTTATTTGTTGCTGGCCGTTTTCGCGCTGTTCTATTCCTGCGAAAAGGATAATTATTTTTTACCGAAGGAAACACCGGTCAATCCGAATGTTCCGATTAGTCTTTCTCAGGATATCCAGCCGATCTTCGATGCAAGCTGTGCGACATCCGGATGCCATGATGGTCAAAATGATGATCCGAATTTGACCAGTGGTAATGCTTATGCCGGATTATTTTCAACAGGAGACATTGATACTGTTAACGCGGAAAACAGCAAGCTCTATAAACGGGTTGCCGGAGTTTCCGGAGCGCTGATGCCACCGGTTTCCAGCGGCGGTCCTTTGTCAAATAATCAGGTAAGCCTGATTCTGAATTGGATTAAACAAGGTGCCAAAGACAACTAAAAAAACTATCTATGAAATCGTATTTGAAAATAATTAAAAAAATTGTTTGCGCCGGGATTGCATTGTTCCCGTTCACCCTTGCAGCTCAGGATGCTGCGTCAACCGAAACTGCGGCGCCTGCTAAGGAGTTGGTAAAATCTACATTTGAAAACGCGGTGCTGATTAATAATCAGACGGTGGAAAATCCCGGAAGGAAATCGCTTGACTTTATGATCCAGCACCGGTTCGGTTTGATCAAAGATGAAAAAGATATTTATGGATTTTTCGCTCCCGCAAATATTCGACTGGGTTTAACTTATGGAATCACCAAACGAATCGCTATTGGTATTGGCGCGACAAAATTGAAAAGATATTATGATCTTCAATGGAAGGCGATATTACTTCAACAAGCGAAAAGCGGAGGTAGTCCGGTGACTATTTCATACTATGGTGATCTTGCACGCAGCGCGAATGACAAGTCAAAATTTTTGAATCAGGACAGTACCTACAAGGGAAGTAACAGGATCAACTATTTTCACGAAATTATGATTGCACGCAAGTTCAATAGCAAACTGTCAATGCAGGTTGCCGCAACGTACACTCATTACAATATTTCAGAAGCAATATACGTAGTTGAAAACGGACAGAGCGTTACCAAAACTTCTCCGAATGATCACCTGGGACTCACGTTTCTTGGAAGATATAAATTCAGCCCACAATCTTCATTTGTTGTTGACTTCGATTACTCACTTACAAAAGACGATGTAATTGATCCGAAACCAAATCTGGGCCTTGGTTTCGAAGTGTCCACCGGAAATCACCAATTCCAGATTTTTGTTTCCACAGCGGATCAGATTTTGACACAGGAAGTGCGTGTGTATAATCAGAATGGTTTCCCCAATGATATTTTATTCGGGTTCAATATTACCCGTCAGTGGGGTTTCTGATTTCTTTCCCCATCCAATTAATTCTCTGGTTCAAAATTACAGATTATGAAAAACGAACAAGAAGATTCCACCCGTAGAAAATTTCTAAAATTCGGATTGCTTGCCGGAGGAGCGACTCTGGCAGGGCTTGGACTTCAACAAAAATTAGCGGGGGATGCGCCTCCGCCAACTGGAAAAAAAGTAAAAGTACTTACAGCAGATGGCAAGCTGGTTGAAGTGGACAGCTCATTGGTTACTCATCATGCCGCTGACACTAATTTATCAGAGAGCCAGATTCGCGAAGGGATTGCCGGAAGAAAATTTGTAATGGTAATTGATCTGGCACGTTGCGCGAATGAAAGAAAATGTGTGGAGGGTTGTCAGAAGATGCACAACACGCTGCCTCCAATTGAATACCTGAAAGTGAAACGTATGCAGGATGCTGATCTCACAGCTCCTTATTGGTTTCCACAGATGTGTTACCACTGCGACAATCCGCCATGTACAAAAGTGTGCCCAGTAGACGCAACATTTAAGCGTTCAGACGGGATTGTTGCTGTTGATAGTGATCGTTGCATTGGCTGTAAGTTTTGTATGGCAGCCTGCCCTTATTCCGCACGATCATTTAATTTCGGAAGACCAGAGCAGGTTGAGTACAATGAAAAGCATCCTTGTAATGAAGGCGAAAGTTGTTGTTCAACAAAATCCTCAACCGTGGGGACTGTTTCCAAATGTGATTTTTGTCCCAGCCATGCTGCCAAAGGAGAATTGCCGGCCTGTGTTTCTGAATGCCCGAATGGTACAATCTTCTTCGGTGATGAACTCGAAGATACTGTGACAAATGGTGAAGAAACATTCCGCCTGAAAGAATTGTTGCGCAGCAGAGCCGGTTACAGGCAGTTCGAAGAACTCGGAACAAAGCCACGAGTATATTATTTACCACCGGTAAAAAGACAGTTCCCATTTGAAGAAGCGAAAGAAAAACACAACACTGAAGAGTAAACATTTATAAACTGATCGTTATGAGTGACCATAATATAAAAGCCGAATCAACCACCTACGAAACCTTTACGCAGGAAGAGTACATGATCATGAAGGACGAATTATTGCGTCCGGTACAGCGTATAGGGAAGTGGGGAAAAATCTGGATTGCTTTTTTAGTAGTAATATGCATGTGTGGATTGTATGCTTATTACATTCAGGAAACAAAAAGTAAATATGTTACAGTCTCCCTTCGTGATTATACCATGTGGGGTGTGTACATTTCAAATTTTGTTTTCTTCGTTGCCTTGAGTTTGATTGGTGTACTTATGTCAGCGGTATTAAAACTGACAAATTTTGAATGGTACAGGCCTTTATCAAGGATCGCAGAAGTGATTGCGGTTGCAGCTATCATGCTTGCAGGTGTCAGTATTGTTGCCGCTATGGGAAAACCGGAGCGCTTACATTATTTATTTTTACACGGTCGCATTCAGTCTCCGATTGTCTGGGACATCATTGTGATCATCACCTACATCGCAACCAGCACGGTGCTTCTGTTTATTCCTTTGATTCCATCCCTGTCTACATGCAAGAATCATTTGCATAACAAACCGAAATGGCAGATGAAGATGTATGAGTGGATGTCTTTTGGTTGGGAAGGAACTGCGGAACAATGGAAAATCCTAAAAAAGAGTATTCGCATTCTGACTATTATAGTAATTCCTTTGGGTGTTTCCATTCATACGGTCACAGCCTGGTTGTTTGCCACAACTCTACGGGCAGAGTGGGACAGTACCAATTTTGGTGCATACTTTGTATCCGGCGCATTCTTGCTTGGTGTTGCGGGAATGATTGTCGCGGTGTTTGCAATACGCAAAGCATATAAGCTGGAGAGTTATCTTACTCCTATGCATTTTGATAAACTGGGGCAGGCATTGGTGTTGATGTCTTTCATTTACATTTATTTTAATATCAATGAATACCTGGTACCGGCTTATAAAATGTCAGGACTGCATGCGAATCACCTACTGGATTTATTTACCGGGGAAGACTCCTCATTGTATTGGACGGTGGTGTTTTTTGGAATGCTGATGCCAGCCATACTTCCATTGTTTAAACGAATGCGCAAACCTTTGCCATTGACCATCATTGCAGTGCTTGTTGTTATAGCAGCCTGGTTCAAACGTTATCTTATTGTTATTCCAGGCCTGGCGCATCCGTATTTGCCAATACAGGATGTGCCTGATTCCTGGAGACATTATACGCCGAGTTTGGTTGAAATGACCATTGTAGCAGCAACATTCGCTGCAATGATGTTAATTGTAACATTATTTTCAAGATTCTTCCCGATCATTTCTGTGTGGGAAGTAGCAGAGGGAAAACTCGAAGGAAAAGATGAAATTATTAACTATAAATAACAAGAGCCATGAACAGAAACCTATTTTATAAAAGCCTGTTGTTTTTCGGTCTGTTGCTTCCGGGATTGTTATTTGCCCAGGAAAAAGAAGCGAAGATAACCCTGAGTTTCGAAAAACCGGATTCAGTAAATATTTGCAAGGCACTTGTTACATCCAACGATACTCCCGTAAAAGAAGTTGAGGTAAAACTATATGTTCAACGGCTTTTCGGGTTGTTGCCAATAGGGGATGCAGTCGCCACAGATGAATCCGGGATTGCGAGCTTCGAATTCCCCAACGATATTCCTGCAGATTTGAACGGAAAACTGACAATAATCGCTAAAATCGAAGATGATGAAAATTATGGCAGCCTGGAAGCAAAAGGGGAGTCGAATTGGGGATCGCCAAGAGCTGAAACCGGAATTATGGAACGATCTTTGTCTGGATCAAGATCAAATGCGCCCTGGATCTTTATCATTGTCTCTAACGTCATCATTATCGGAATTTGGGGTACTTTACTCTACGTAATTTCACAATTATTCAAAATAAGAAAATTAAGCAAGCATTTAGCTAAAAAGTAAAATACGAACACTAACAATTAAACAAATTAGTCATGAATTCAATCACAAAAAGTTTTAAAAGCGTTATGGCAGTACTTGCATTGTCCACAATGCTCGTATCAATTTCCACCCAATCATTCGCTCAGGGAAAACCGAAGGGAAAACCATGGCCTTCACCTGAGAGTGCAGTAAAAATGAAAAATCCGGTTAAATCGGATGAAGCCTCGCTCAAAGAAGGAAAAGATTTGTATGCACAGCATTGCAAATCCTGTCATGGTGCGAAAGGATTGGGTGATGGAACAAAAGCCGAGAAAATCGACATCTCCTGTGGTGATTTTAGCAGCGAAGAAACAGCAAAGGCTACAGATGGTGAATTGTACTGGAAAACCACAGAAGGCCGCAAGCCTATGCCATCATTCAAAGAAAAATTGAGCGATAATGAGCGTTGGGCGATCGTGAATTACATGCGTACATTCACAAAAAAATAAGAATAATTCATTAAGGGAATTATTCCCGTCACGCTTGCTTTTGAAAATACCCGGAACATTCACCCTGAATCTGTTCCGGGTATTTTCTTTGCATCGGGTGGATCTCTTTTTATCATTTGTACTACTTTTGAACTCCCCGCAAAGCAACCACACGGGAAATTATAAAAATGGTAGTTTTTAGCGCCCTTCTATATTATCTTGTTTTAATCCCGATCTCCCTCTTGCCGTTTCCTCTCCTTTATGGATTATCGGATTTTGTGTTTATTATTCTTTATTACATTTTTCCTTACCGGAAAAAGGTCGTGATGCAAAATCTCAGAAATTCTTTTCCTGAAAAAGACGAAAAGGAACTTTTGAGAATCCAAAAGGAATTTTACCATCATTTTTGTGATCTCATTTTCGAGAGCCTTAAAATATTTACTGCGAGCAACGAAGCAATTTTAAATCGCGTCGAACTTGTCAATGCGGATTTATTGGAAGAATATTACAGGAATAAAAAAAGTCTCATCCTTGTGACCGGACATTATGCAAATTGGGAATGGCCTGCTGTGACCTTGCCTTTTCACAGTTCGCATACAGGAACAGGAATCTATAAAAAATTATCCAGCGCCTTTTTTGATCAGCGATTAAGGAATACAAGAGCACGATTTGGCACTAAGCTAATGTCCACCAAGGAGGTTGCAACATTTTTTGAAGAGCACAGGGAGCAACTTTGCACATATGGTTTTATAAATGATCAGAGTCCATCCGATCCCAAAAAAGGTCACTGGATGAAATTTCTGAACCAGGATACATGCATGCTCACAGGTGTTGAGCGATACGCAGTAAAGTATAATTACCCGGTCCTTTATGGAGTCATCACAAAGAAAAAGAGAGGGTATTACCGGATGGAATACAAATTGATCTGCGATGATCCGTCGGGTACAAAGCCTAATGAAATCACCGAAAAATGTTCCTTCCTCAATGAAGAAATTATTCGCAAGGCTCCTGCTTACTGGTTGTGGACACACCGCAGATGGAAGCATAAACGTCCGGAAGGAATGTAATCATCATCTGTACGTAGTTTGAAAATGTTATCTTAGAACTAAAATTGCATTCATGAACAAATTAATCCCGTACCCGGCAATACTTTTTTTGCTTTTTGGTCTACAATTTGATTCGGGTGCTCAATATCAAAATATATTGATCAGCCAGTTTGCGTCGGAGACAACGATTGCAATAGACCCGCAAAACACCAATCATCAGGTTGCCGGAGCGAATCTTACGAATTACTATTACTCGATGGATGGAGGACAAAATTGGTCACAAGGATCTTTGACTTCTACCTGGGGAAATTACGGGGATCCGAATGTAGTCTGTGACGGCGCGGGAAATTTTTATTACTTCCATTTGGCTGATCAACTTGACAGAATAATTTGTCAGAAATCAAATGCATTTCCTCCATCCTGGAATAGCGGTACCTACGCGGGTCAAAACAACCCGCCTTTTTTACAGGATCATGAGTGGGCATACGCGGATTGGTCCAATCATTTTATATATACAACCTGGTCGCAGTACGATAATTACCCTCCGCAATCTTCCGCTGATTCGAGCCATATTCTTTTCTCAGCCTCGTATGATCAGGGCGCAACATGGTCGCCGGCAATCCGTCTCGACGAAAGAGGAGGCGATGAGGAGTATCTTGATGTAATAGAACCCAGACCCGCAACAGATGAACAAGGCAATGTGTATGTCAGCTGGGCGAGTTCACAAGGATTGCTTTTAGATAAATCGACGGATTTTGGTGCATCGTGGAGAACTGCGGATCAAATTATTACTCCGGTCCCCGGAGGAGTGTATTACAGTATTCCGGGTATTAACAGAATTCGTTCAACTCCTTTTATAAGCATAGACAAAAGCAATGGCCCGAATAACGGAACAATCTACGTGAGCTGGTGTGATCAGCGAAACGGATTAAACAATACAGATGTTTGGTTGATTAAATCAACTGACGGCGGAAATACCTGGGGGCCGGAAGTAAGAGTGAATGACGACATCACCTTATCACATCAGTTTTTGAATGCCATGACAGTGGATCAGGTAACCGGCAATATTTACGTTTGTTTCTATGACAGGAGAAACTACACTTCAGACACAACAGATTTCTATCTTGCCTGGTCGAATGATGGAGGAGCGACATTTACCAATGAAAAAATTAATCAGCAATCTTTTGTGGTTGATGCATCTTCTTTCTTTGGTGATTATATTGGAATCGCCGCACATAACAATGTTGTAAGACCTTGCTGGTCGGCATTCGATTTGTTTGGAACCTCCTATGTTTACACAGCGCTTGTTGACGCGACATTGCTCGGTCTTTCAGCTGCTGAGCATCCTTTGAATTCCAACAACATGTCCATTTCACCGTCGATAATAAATTCAGGTGCGGTATTGAGTTTTAATCTAATTCGTGATGCCAATACAAGGGTTTCTATCTATACAATGGAAGGATCGCTGGTGAAAACAATATTTGATGGTAAGGCAATGAAAGGGGAGCATACCTTAGATCAAAATTTCCAGGACATTCCGAATGGAGTCTACATTTGCGAAATGACTACAGGTTCACAACGTGTGACTCAGAAGTTTTTCGTCATGAGGAATTGAAATTCGTAATTCCCTGTCAGATTTATTTTTTCCTTGGGTCCCGAATATTGAATAATTTATCTTTTTCAATAATAGAATTTAACTCCGGGAGACGAACGTTGAGGATTTCATCCATTTTTTTCAATTGCCTGTCTATTTTTTCGGAAAGATCATCATACACCATGAAGTATGAGTTTGTGGGTCTTGCGTCCGCCGAAGCGACAATATCATGTAAGCCGGCTAGTTTATCATTCAGTTTGTTCGGGTAATTAAAGAGATCATAATCAGTTACCGCTTTGGGTTGGGTGAGTTCTTCTTCAATTTTCTTAAGTGAATCAAGCATTGGCCCGGACACCAACTTTAATTTTGAGATCACAGCAGTGTCTTTTGTCGAAGCACTTTGGTCATTCACTTCTTTGACAATCGATCGAATAGTATTAATTGCAGAATTTAATTCAGTTTGTTTGTCACGAATTTTTTTCAGCAAATCAAATTGCAGGTTAAAATCTTCGTCGGTAGTAGAAATTCTTGGATCTTTTAAAATTGTGAACTCAGTGCTGGCAAGCAGGGAATCTTTTTGATACAAACGTGCGGTATATTTTCCCGGTTTTGCAACAGGACCAATGAGAGAACCTGAAAGCAAAGCGTTATTTCCTATTTCAATATTTTTGGCGTCCGGATATCGAAGATCCCATACAAATACGTTCATTCCTTTTTGAGCCGGAAGTAAGCCCGGTCGTTTCATGAGGGAATCCTGATAGAACTCTTTTTGAATCTTGACAGGTTCTCCTTTTTTATCTTTGGTACTCGAGTAAGCAATGATCGTGTCTCCTTTTGAATCAAAAAAGCGAATCACAATTTCGCTATCCGGTTTTTGTTTAAAATAATAACGGAGCAATAATCCATTGGGTGCATTTTCGCCAACCTGCATGGAGGGAGAAAAATAGGAACCTCCTGGTTTACGGTAGCTGTTTCTTGGGCTGAACAGGAACGCGTTTTTATTTTTGGCATCTGCAAGCTGATACAATGGAGTGATGTCATCAAGAATCCAGAACGCCCTTCCGTGAGTAGCGATGACAAGATCTTTTTCCCTTTTCTGAATACGGATATCATGAACAGGAGTCAGTGGTAAGTTTAATTGAAGAGACTGCCAACTTGCTCCTTCATTGAAGGAAATATATAGACCACGTTCTGTTCCTGCATACAGGATTCCTTTTTTATTCGGGTCTTCGCGGATGACTCTGCAATAATCATTCACAGGAATACCGGTTGTAATGAGTGTCCAGGTAGCACCGTAATCCGTCGTTTTAAAAAGATACGGTTTGGTATCGGCTTGTTTGTACTTATTCGCCGCGATATAACATGTCGCGGCATCGAATGACGAGGCTTCGATAATGCTGATTAAAGCGTAGTCATTAAGGATTTTCGGAGTGACGTTTTTCCATGTTTTTCCCTCGTCAACAGATACATTTACGAACCCATCATCACTTCCTGTCCAGAAAACACCTTTCTTAACAGGAGATTCCGCAAACGAAAAAATATTCGCATACGCTTCGGCTCCTGTATTGTCTTTTGTGATTGGACCTCCGCTGGCGTTCATCGTTTCGGGCTTATGTCGGGTGAGATCGGGACTGATGGTTTCCCAGGACATTCCGGCATCTTTTGTACGATGCACAAATTGAGACGTGATGTAAATGGTTTTGTCATCGTGAGGCGAAACGACAATCGGGAAAGTCCAGTTGAACCGGTATTTTCTTTCGTTGGAACCATGTCCATGACTCGGTTCCGGCCATACTGAAATTAATTTATACTGATTATTCTTTTTGTTGTAGGTACTGAAATTTCCATCGTATTCGCCGCCATAGGTAATGTCAGGATTGGTTGGATCAGGAACAATATAACCGGCTTCCCCACCTGCTACCGGATACCAGTCATTGCTGCCGATTGAAAATCCATCCGTTGCGCTTGCAATACGGATGGAGCTGTTGTCTTGTTGAGCCCCATAAACATTGTATGGAAAATCATTATCAAGATTTACATGATAGAATTGACAGGTCGGAATATCCACATCACTATAATGCTGGCCGCCATCAGTGCTCACGTAACCGCCTCCATCATCGCCGATAATCATGTACCTTGGATCTTTGGGATTGATCCAGATATCGTGATGGTCACCATGCATTGACGGCATCTGATTAAATTTCATTCCGCCATCCGTACTTTTCCAAAGTTGAACATTCAAACACCAAAGCGCGTCTGCATTTTTGGGATCCGCGGCAATGGTGCTGAAATACCAGGGGCGTTTTCTTAAATTTCTGTCATCTGTTGTGCGTGTCCAATGCGCGCCGTTATCATCACTTCTAAAAATTCCACCATTTTCATTTTCTATGCTTGCATATACTCTTTCAGATTTCGCCGGCGTTGTACAAATAAAGATTTTACCAAGGAGCCCAACAGGCAATCCTGGAGCGTTACTAATGTTTTTCCAGGAATTCCCTCCGTCATCACTTTTGTATATACCGCTGCCCTTACCACCACTGCTCAATGACCATGGATTTCGACAGGCTTGCCATAAGGAAGCGTAGATTGTTCTCGGATTGGATGGATCAAATGCGAGGCTGATACAACCGGTGCTATCGTTTTTATATAAAATCTTTTCCCATGATTTTCCACCGTCACTACTACGAAAAACACCGCGTTCGGGATTTGTTCCAAATACATTTCCCATGCATGCAGCATAAACCAGATCCGGATTTGTAGGATGTACGAGGATGGAAGCAATTGCAAATGACTTTTCCAGTCCGATGTGTTTCCAGGTACGTCCCGCGTCAATGCTTTTATAAATGCCATCTCCAAAACTGATATTGCCACGCATTTCGGGTTCTCCCATTCCTACATATAGAATATTGGGATCTCCTGGAGCTACACTAATTGCTCCTACAGAGGAGCTGTGGAATGTGGAATCAGAAATGCAGTTCCAGCTTTGTCCGTAATCATCCGATTTCCAAACTCCGCCACCAACAGCTCCAAAATAATACACATTGGGCTGGTCAATGACACCTGATACTGCCAATGAACGTCCGCCTCTCCATGGGCCAATATTTCTCCAATGAAGTCCATTGAAAAGCAGACTGTCAACCTGAGGAGTAGAAGAAGAATTCCCGGATTTGAGTTGTGAAAATGCCGGCCCCCAAAAAGTAGCCAGAAGAAGGAAGAATAAAAAGAATGTCTTTTTCATTTGCCCGATTTTAGTTCAAGGGATCAAATGAAAGAAAATTCCGCTGACGAATTTAGTTATGATGAAGTTAAAATTGCCAGTGCAGAAGGCAATTGGCCCGATAAAAGCCGGGTAAGCAATTAAGCGAGCACCCTGGTTTCGTTTTGCCCAAGTGACTTCATGAATCTGAAGTGGGAATTGATCGCTGAACCCATCGTTGGATAGTCGACGTGTCGTAAACCATGCTCATCACAAACATCTTTTACGATCGCGCGAATAGCCGGGTAATGCACATGGCTGATTTTCGGGAAAAGGTGGTGTTCAATTTGAAAATTCAAACCACCAAGAAGCCAGGAAATAAGTTTGTTATCAGTAGCAAAATCAGCCGTTGTACGAATTTGATGTACTGCCCATTCTTCGTCAATTTTGACGGCAGGCGCATGTGCATCGACGAAAGAAACATCTTCAACTACGTGAGCAAGCTGAAAAACGATAGCCAGTGCAAGTCCCATTGTTCCGTGCATCACGAAGAAGCCGGTTAACCATGGAAGCCAGCCCACCATATAAATCGGCAGGGCGATGTAAAATGCGATGTATAATATTTTACTTACCCAGAAAATAATATGTTCGCGAACGGGAATTTTATGAATTGGAGTAGTGTAAACTTTCTTCGAAAAATACTTCATGTAATCCATGAGCATGATCCAGAGAAAAGAAGACAGGGCATAAATACCCAGGCTGTACCAATGCTGATACCGATGAGCGGGCATCCATTTTTGTGAACTACATTGTCTGATCAAAGGCATTTTAGCAATGTCATCATCCACACCATCCACATTGGTGTATGTATGGTGAATCACGTTATGTTTGATTTTCCAGATAAAAGCATTTCCACCCAGAAAATTCAGGGAGAGCCCCATAATTTCATTGACCCATTTCCGGGAAGAATAACTTCCATGACAGGCATCGTGCATCACATTAAAGCCAATACTGGCAAGTGTTAGTCCCAACACTCCACACAAAAGGAGTGAAGGAATTACGGAAGGTTGTATAAAAAGCAGTGTGTAATAAATTACTACTGCCAGTGGTACCAGAACTAATGTTTTTATGAAAAGATGAATATTACCTGTACGTGCTATATTTTTTGTTTTGAAGTAGGCATCGACCTTGGTTTTGAGAGAATCATAGAAGACGCTGTTTTTGTTGTTGAATGTTACCTTGGCCATTTAGAGATTATATGACCGTAAGATACAAATATTATTTTGCCCTCAAATGAAGATTGAGAAGAATCCGCATTTGAAAATTAATTTCAGGAAATATGTTTGAAAAAAGTAAAATAAACGACCTTTGAAAGATAGATTATTCTGCAATTAATTTGTCAATGAACCGAATAAATGATTCTTTGAACCGAGTATAATCATTGCCGGTTGCAGGTCCGGAAAATCCGGTGTGAATTTTTCTAACATTTCCTTTTTTATCAATAAAAATTGTAGTTGGATAGCCTAGAATGTGATTTAGCATTGGCAGGCTTTTGGCTGCGGATGTTCTGTCATTTGTGCCGGCAAACAAAACCGGATATTCAACTCCCATTTGTTTTTTTAATTTATCAATACTGCGTTTTACCGATGCGGAATCGAGGACTCTTTCAAAATCGAGTGCTATAATTTCAACGCTTTTTGATCTGTATTGTGAATAAAAATCAACCAGAAATTTCGTCTCATCCATACAGTTTGGACACCAGGTTCCAGTGAGTGTTACAATTACAACTTTGTTTTGAAATCGTGAATCACTTATTGAGATAGAGTCGCCATTCTCATCAGGAAATTTAAAATTCAACTTATCATATCCCGGTTTTATAAACGTGAGTGATTCTGCATCGGGAAGTTCCGCACTATCATTACGGAAAGCGCTCCAGGTTTCATGAAAATGGGATCCCGAATAAAAATCGCCGCGCAAGGTTCCATTCTCAAGGATCGTAGCATAAAAGAGAAAAGCATGAGAGCCATCAAAGGCTGACAATGATAGTTTATTTCCAGATACTTCCCCTTCGAGATAACGATAGTCGCCCGTTGTTGTCAGAAAAGTACCGGTAAGAGAATTTTCGTGTTGCTGAAAAATGCCTACAGCCATTTTTGACCCAGGATCTTCATCGTCGAATATAACTTCCCAGCGACCACTAAGATTGGAACGAGGTGGAACAGGGTGCTCAGTGAAACGGTAAGATAAATTTTGTGTGGCATTAAATGACAGGATGTTGTTAGTTTTTCGTGTGTAATTGAAAAAATATCCCCGGAGAGTTTTGTCTGTCATTTTACATCGAAACTCAGAATTGAAAACCGGAAGTTGAATTAAAACGGAGTCGTTGACTACGGTGATGTCTTTGACATGAATTCGTTCTTCACCATTCATAATGTCCAGATTCCGACTGAATGCCTGAAAATTAAAAGGTAAAACTGTAGAGTCGTTTAGCTCAATTTCCCCTCTCCACATTCCGGATAGGATTTGTCCTTTGGTAAATTGACTGCAGAACAATAAAACAATGAGAAGGTATTTATTCATGAAAACAAATTTAAGAAAATAGGGCTGCTGAATTTATTTTTTGAAAATCATAGTTAGAAATTTCCGTTCAATTATCACACGTCCCAATAATACCGGTTAAACTCTTTGTCAAGTGTAAAGCCGGTTCCGGGGTACAAGTTGTTTCCAATTGCATTATCAATCGCAGTTTCAAGAATTAAACCGCAAGCTCCTGTTTCGAGACAAAAGGATTTGCATTTTTCTATCAATTGCACAGAATAACCTAAACCCCGGTGTTCGGAAGAAACGAACAAGTCGTTCAGAAGCCAAAGTCTTTTCATTCGTGTGGAGGAAAAAAGAGGATACAATTGAACGAATCCGATAATTTGGATTGTATCAACTGCAATAAAAATTACAGATTCCTTTTTATTAAATCGATCAGATATAAATTTTTTTGCCCCTTCCGGATCGGAAGTCTTTTTGTAAAAAATACGATATTGATCGAAGAGAAACGCGATTTGATCAATGTCATGAATTGTTGCTTCTCTGATTTCTATCATTGACTCATGGTGATTTGAGTTAAAACTCAAAGATGTGCTAAAATAAGCTATTTCCGGATTCGGGTCGATCGGCAAAAAACAGCATTTCAAACATAATTTTCTACGTTTCGAGCAAATTCCAGAACAGGTTGGGGGGATACATTTCATTTTTGTGGCCATAAAACCACCCCACACAATGAAAACAATTAAGACTGCAATTTTATTCTTTACAATTCTCGCATTTTCCTCTTGCAAAAAGGAATTGAACGGGTCAGGCAATTTTACAACTGTGCAAAGAGAGCTACCTGCTTTTACAAAAGTAGAGCTTGATGAAAATTTCAGAGTGAATCTGGTCCAGGATGGAAATAGTTTTATTGAAATGTATGGCGAGGATAATATTCTTCCGGAAATCGAAACAGAAGTACTGGCTGGCCGCCTGTCTATTCGTTTCAGTGATTACAGACAGCGTTATGATCATAATGGGGTAACGGTTACTGTACATTCGCCACTTTACAATACTGTTGAATTGAGGAGTTCCGGTACAATTGTGAGCAGAGGAACTCTTAATGGAAGTGTGATGAATGTGAGTCTGAGCGGTTCAGGAAAAGTAGATCTTGCTCTGGATACCATGGATGTTCGTACCACAGTTTCCGGTTCCGGAAATATTTTATTGAGTGGTGCTTCAGTTTACGCTGAGCATACCATTTCCGGTTCAGGAGATGTGCGCAGTTATAATTTAAAAAGTAAAAACACAAAAGTGACAGTGTCCGGTTCCGGAGATTGTGAGGTAAGCGCTTTTGATAATCTTGATGTGACAATCAGTGGAAGCGGCAATGTATACTTTACCGGCTCGCCCGGGTTAGTCACACACATCGTCGGCTCAGGTAATGTGATTCATCAATAATTTTTATTTGTGATTCGGGTTTTCATTTTATTCGATTTAGTACACCCATTCAGCCTTTTTTATTCGGCTGAATGGGTTTTTTAACAAAGCTTCTGTTTTTTCATCTTAGTGTTCGTGTTAAATAGTGTGAATTAATAATAGCAACGCTGTTTTTTACTTTTCTTAGTGCGAAGTATAAAACGTTATGAGCCCATTCATCAATTCTTCCGTATTCAAAACTCTTTTGGTTGTCACTTTATTGATACAATTTAATCGAACGAGTGCTCAATTATCAAGCATAACAAAAAACTTTGGAGGTGGAAACAATGATTATGCATACAACAGCACAGTTACAAAAGACGGAGATGTAATCATTGTAGGGTCTACAGAAAGCTTTGGTTCGGGAACCCTAGACACATCGGATAATTATATACTAAAATTGGATCGCAGTGGAAATGTACTGTGGAGCAAGACTGTTGGCTCTGCAAGTCTGGAAGAACTTTATTGGGTTGAGTCAACCGAAGATAGCGCATTTGTGGTTTGTGGGACGATCAGAAAATTGCCCAACTTTCCCAATGAACTCGAAGTTTTCAAGATTGACGATTCCGGAAATGTATTATGGAAAAAAAGATATACCATCACGGGATCTGAAGTCGCGCATTGTATTCGTTCGGTTCCCGGAGGCTTCCTTTTAATTTGTGAAACAGATAACGGGACCGACTATGATTTCGCGGTTATCCGTCTTGATCTTAACGGGGATGTATTATGGAACCATACTTATGGTACCAATGAATTCGACATACCGATACATGCGGAACGAACATCGGATGGGGGTTATCTGATAGGAGGAAATTCACGCGTGGGAAATTATTACAGTTCAGTATATCTTGTAAAAATTGACAGCATTGGAAATTTCTTGTGGTCAAAAAAATACAATACATCTCCTGCGTTTTCGAAATGTTCTTTGAGTCGTGTATTGGAAACTCAGGATCATGGGTTCATAATTGCCGGAGCAACCAATGCTGATAATCTCGTCATCAATGACGCGCTTTTAATTCGTACAGATAGTGTAGGTAACATGAGATGGATTTATACTTATGGTGAGCAAGGGGACGATCACGCTTTTGATATGAAAATTTTGCAAGACGGAACATATTTGTTTTGTGGTAGCACTTCCTCGGTTGACATCACCGGACTCAATGACATGATGCTGATGCAGGTGGACACATCCGGTAATTTAATTGGAAATTGGGCATGGGGAAATGCCGGACAGGAGGAGGATGCCTATTCTTTTGAATTGCTTGAAAATTCCGTGGTAATGCTAAGTGGAATTACGGATTATTCAGTTACCGGTTGGTTTGATATCGCTGTTGAAATATCATCACTGGACCCGGGTGGCAATTGTAATCAACTGAATCCGGTTTTCAGAAGACTGCCAAGCACCATTAATATAATTTCAGGACCAACCGTTGCTGACACTCTGATTATAAATGTTTCATCATTGCCTCTGCCGGAAAACCACGGAAGCGCTGACACCACAATTTGTTCTACACTCATGAATGTTAATGATCTTGATTTTTCTTTGACCGGCAGCGTCTATCCGAATCCGGTTACAAACGCATTGTATTATAATTTTGATAATTCATTTACAAATAATCCTGCACAATTTATCCTGACAGATGTGCATGGGGAGATTGTGCTGGTTCATGATATTACCGGAGTGCCCAATGGGAAAATTCAGCTTAAAGGATTATCTGATGGAATTTATTATGGCAGAATCAACTGTGGCGCTTTATCGTGGCAGGGCAAAATAATAATAATGGATTAAGATCGGGATAAATAAGTTGGGTATATAAATAAAAAAAGATGCCAGTGATTACTGGCATCTTTTTTTTTAAGCAGAAATTAATTTTATTCTCCTGTATCAAATTTAATTCCCTGAGCAAGCGGAAGTTCAGTGCTAAAGTTGATCGTATTCGTTTGTCGGCGCATATATACTTTCCAGGAGTCGGAACCTGATTCACGACCACCACCAGTTTCTTTTTCACCACCGAAAGCGCCACCGATTTCAGCACCGGATGTTCCGATGTTCACATTAGCGATACCGCAGTCGCTACCTTCGTGAGAAAGGAAGCGTTCGGTTTCAAGCATATTTCTTGAGAAGATAGCTGATGATAATCCTTGTGGTACGCCGTTGTGTAATTCAATTGCTTCATCCATGTTTTTGTATTTCATCAAATACAGCAATGGAGCGAATGTTTCGTGGCAAACGATGTCCAGGTTGCCGTTTACTTCAGCGATACAAGGGTTCACGTAGCATCCGCTTTCATAACCGTCACCGGTTACCACGCTTCCGCCAAGGAGAATTTTTCCACCTTGTTTTTTTACATTTTCAATTGCATTCAGGAAATCCTGAACCGCACCTTTGTCGATGAGCGGACCAACCAGTGTTTTTGAATCCAGCGGATGGCCGATCGGAATATGCCCGTAGGCTTTTACCAGTTTTGATTTGAAGGTTTCATAAACAGATTCATGAATGATCAAACGACGTGTTGAAGTACAGCGTTGACCGGCAGTTCCTACTGAGCCAAAAAGAACGGCACGCAAGGCCATGTCAAGATCTGCATTTTCAGTAATGATAATCGCGTTGTTTCCTCCCAGTTCAAGCAAGCTACGACCAAGACGTTCGCCAACGATTGCACCAACTCGCTTTCCTACTCGTGTGGAACCGGTAGCGGAAATAAGTGGCACGCGTTTGTCAGCAAGGAAATTATCTCCCACATATTTTGATCCGCCGGCAACGAGATTGACAACACCTTCAGGAACATTATTCTTTTTTAGAACATCGACAATAATGTTGTGAACCGCGATAGCACAAAGCATTACTTTAGAACTTGGCTTCCATACAACCACATCACCGCAAACCATTGCCAGCATCGCATTCCAGGACCAGACAGCAACAGGGAAGTTGAAGGCTGAAATCACACCGACAATACCAAGCGGATGGTATTGTTCGTACATTCTGTGTTTCGGACGTTCGCTATGCATCGTGAATCCATGGAGCTGTCGGGATAAACCCACAGCAAAATCACAGATGTCAATCATCTCCTGAACTTCTCCTAATCCTTCCTGGTAAATTTTACCCATTTCATAGGAAACGAGCTTACCAAGAGGTTCTTTGTATTGACGCAATTGATCACCGATTTGTCGGACAATTTCACCTCTTTTTGGAGCAGGCATCATCCTCCAGGTTTTGAAAGCGGCTTCAGCAGTTTTGATGATTTTTTCATAATCATCAGCAGTTGCTTGTTTGATTTTACCAATCAAGGCGCCATCAGCAGGTGAATAGGATTCAATAATCTCACCTTTTGTATCAAACCATTGGGTTCCTGTACAGGCACCGGCATTGGTTTCTTTAATCCCCAGAGTTTTCAGGACGTCGGCAATTCCGTATTCATTGGCGACGATAGTATCGGTTTTCATAGATTGAAATTTAGCGGTGCAAAGGTAGCGAAAAGCCTTGAAATTTTATACTTTGCACATCAAGCCCGACCTTGTAAAAGGCAATTAAGTACCCGAATCAGGTGCCAAATCCGAGGAAAACACTCATTTCTTTATTGTTTTTATACTTCCTGGGGAGTGTGCTTTGCATGTGTTTTACAATTTGGTACGTCAATAATCCCGATTCCTATCAATACCTGTCTATCGCAAAGAAATACGCGACACTGAACTGGTCATTAGCTCCCAATGCATATTGGAGTCCGCTATTCAGTTGGTTGCTCGCATTACCCATAAGCATTGGCTTAAATGGAATCATTGCGTTGAAAATTACACAACTTATTATCGGAGGTTTTGCCCTGTATGGATGGTTTTTACTCACACGAAAAACCGGACTGAAAGGAATTCTTCTGCTGTTGGTACAGGCAGGAATAATTCCTTTTGTAATTTCATACGCACAATTAAATCCTACTGCCGACTTACTGTTCCTTACAGTTTTTATTTTTTTAATACTGAATTTGTCTGAAGGCTCGTGGCTTGTAGGTTACGGATCAGCACTTGTCTCCGGTGTTTTCGGAGCCTTCTTGTATTATTCCAAAGCATTTGGCTTTCCATTGTTTATTGCCTTAATGCTGATTTCAGGAATCATCCGTTACTGGTCGACAAAGGATCACATCATCTGGAAAAAGGCCGGCTTGTCTCTAATGATTTTTGCTCTTATCTCCGCACCCTGGATAGTATTGCTCAGTGTGAAATACAACACACTCACCTTAAGTAAATCAACTGCGTTTAATTTTACAAAAGAGGTTGCGCCAATGCCCGGAGAGCAAGTGCAATTGCCGGTATTGACAGGTGGACTGATCGCTCCGCCTGATTCACTTTCCGCGAGCGCATGGGAGGCGCCCGGGGATGTTGTTTCATTGCATCAACTGCATCCATTCGGCAATAAGGAAGATCTGAAGCTGTGGTTTCGTGTATTGAAGAGGAATATTCTCTCCATTTATTACTTTGATTTTCGAAGACAAGCCGGAATTTTCTTTTTAATAATTTTCATCATTTATTTTTTTAAAAAGGGATATAAAAATATTTTAAATAACCGGTTGATACTTTTTCTGTTTCTTTCCATGCTTTGCATTTATGGTGGTTACAGTCTTATTCTAGTTCATACACGTTATATATGGGTGTGTACCTGGATCATGATGTTGATGAGCGCATGGATGGTACAGGAGATGTCAGAAAAAGGTACTCGAAGAATAATTTTTCCGGTTTTGTTCTTCCTCATGCTTCTTGTGGCGATGAAACGCCCGGTCAAAGAAATATTATTCGGAGAGGATAAAGAAGTGTCGGCACTCTGGTTAGGAAAAGCGATTACTCATCCTGCGCAAACGATGGCAATTATGTACAGGGAAGATAACCTGCTCAAATCATTCTGTCAAAAAATGAAAGAGGAGCATTTCCTATCAGGAAATATGGCATCGCTCCGCAATGATTCACCGGAAAGAAACTATTATGCATCCTCGCTTTTTGTCACCTCTTTTTTACCCTTGCATTATTATGGTCAATTGGAGACGCACAAAACAATTGACGAGCAATTTGAAGAACTAAAGAAAAACAATATTCAGTTTTTGTTTTCATGGAAAAACGAAGCGTGGACAGAAGGAGAAAATCAGGGTGTTTATCCTATAATCCACGATGAGAATACCGGAATCAGAATTTATAAGATCGAAACCGATCAATTTATCAATTAATGCTGTTTAAATATAAGTATGATCTCCATGAAAGGGGAATTTGATTTTTGTTAATGATCGTCTTTGTGCAAATGCTTCATGGAGCCTAAGACATAATCAGAAATTTTCGGAAAATTCTGTTTCACGATTTCGTCAACACGGTTTTCATTGGATGGAAACTGAACGACGGCAACATCTCCATATACCTGGTTTCCTTTTTTATCGAAAATAGTGTAATGTACTTTGATTTCCCGCTGGTAAATTTTTAAAGCCAGGTTGATACAATCTTCAAAATGTGTTTTTATATCCACTTCATTCAGAAAAATAAAATAATCGTTATTGTATTTTTTCGCGAGATCAGGAAGCAAAGCAGGATCGCGTACAACGACATTCATGTATTTTTTATCAATGGGCTTATAGCTTTTTGAGTCGCTTTTTCTGAACAATTTCTTTAATAAAAGTGTTGAATCCTTTTGCGGAAATTTAACCGGATAGATGGTGTCCTGTTCGAATGAGAGGCTATGATAGATCAGATCCATGTCTCGCATATCCTGTTCAACAAAATCCTGTTCCGGAAGACGTATATCGTAGACCTCGGTAAATTGTTGATTCAGGGCTTTTACCAAACCTGCCCGGAACCGGGAGCGTACCTGACCTTGGTCCATTTCTGATTCCTCCGCGATATCAAAATCGGCATCGCTTAAATGCATTGCCGGGATATAAGGGATGACTAAAATAGATCCCTGTGGAGGAATGATGGAGTCTGGCGCAGATGCATTTGTGTTTAACCATAATGCAATTGCAAAAAACAAGCAGAATATGCCTTTCGGGAAGGTTTTTTTCATTCGGAACAAATTGGATTGTGCCTCGAAAGTAAAAAGCAAACCGGAATTTATATTCTGGTAGAAGTAATAATATACACAGTCAGGCGTTCGGAACTTAAAACAGATCTTGCTCGTCTCTTTCCGCGAATAAAGAGAGACGAATCGTAAGAGATCTCCGGAATTCAGCCGGATTCTTCTTTTAAAATCAGAATAAAGAATTATACATCATTGAAAGGAGAATTCAATGGCATAGAAACACTTTCGTGAAATTTGTTCAGATTTTCATTCAGGATTCTAGCAATAGCTTTTCCAAATTCATTCGCAGCATCAGGTCCGCTTCCGGTAATAATGTTGTCGACAACCTCAATACCCGAAGGATTATAGATTGCTCCGGATCTCTTCAACTCGGTGAAATAGCTGATGGCGGGAAAGGTAGTTGCTTTTTTACCCGCCAAGATACCAGAATGTGCAAGTACAACACTCCCGGAACAAATTCCACCTACGAGTTTCCCCTCTTCATGGGCTCTTTTCAGGATTAACAGCAATGGCCGGTAATTCCATAAATGTGTTTGTGTTCCGGTGCCTCCAATTACAATTAACGAATCGTAATCTTCGGGATCTATCTCTGATATTTTTATCGTGGCATTGATTTCAGTTCCCTTCATGCCGGTTATTGTTTTTATGACTGTACTGGCAATGTCGGTTTGAATTCCTTCTAAATTTAAAATTTCCATGGGACGAAGAAGCTCTTCATCACGGAATAGTTCTGGGGGGACGATGAATACAACTTTTTTCATGGTTGGGTTTTTAGATAGAGACAACCCATGAATTTAACCCAATTTAGAAGTAAATCCAATGATAATGATCAAGTTTTAAGAGATATTCTGGAAAAGACAAAAAACAGGAAGGCAAGGAAGCGTCTTTTTGTATAAAATCACCGTCATAAAAGCCATTGTACTTGATGGCAAAAAAAGATATTTGTCAAAGGAAAAACGTTAATCATTATTTTCAGTGAGGACCGATTCACTCAATTACTACAATCTGATTTTCAAATTCCACTTTCGCTCCGGCCTCCAGTTTATTTCGTCTTCTCAGCTCTACTACTCCATTTACCTTCACAAGCCCTTCATCGATGAGGGCGTTGGCTTCCGCGCCGCTTGAACACCAACCCATCATTTTTAATAAACGATTGAGGGTAATTGTTGTTCCTTTCATTTTGAATGTTTCCATGTGCCAGGCTTAGGTTTCAAAAGTAGTAACAAATGCATTATTCCGTACCTTCATCGCATGAATATGCCTGACCCTTACGAAAATTTGCGGAAAGAGCTGAATAAAATCGGTAACTGGCCACAGGTTTATATGTTTAAATTTATCGTGCCGGCAGATAACAAGCGAATCGCGCTTGTAGAATCTAAATTTTCCAATGAATCGGTGATAACAAAAAAGGAATCTGCTAACGGAAAATACATCAGTATCACCATAAAGGAGGTTATGCTCTCGGCGGATTCAATTATTGAAAAGTATAAGGAAATGGAAGGAATCGAGGGCCTGATGGCATTTTAAAACCAAGACTCCTGAAACATCCACTTTTCGATTTTCTTGATATTACCCTTTGATTATTTTTCCATCTTCCATTTCGATGGTGCGTTGTGTACGGGCAGCAAATTCATTGTCATGTGTAACAATGAGTAATGTTTGATTGAAAGTAGTTGTGAGCTCCTGAAAAATACTAAAAACGATTTCACTGTTTTTCTTGTCCAGATTTCCTGTTGGCTCGTCTCCCATAATGATCAGGGGGTCATTGATCAAGGCACGAGCGATCGCTACACGTTGTTTTTCTCCACCGGATAATTGATTCGGTCTTTTCAATGCTTCTTTTTCAATTCCCAGAATTTTCAGCTTTTCATAAGCGCGATGCTCGAGCTCTTTGTCGGAATATTTCATGAGCTTTTGTCCCGGCAACATGACATTTCTTAAAACGGAAAATTCATTCAGTAAATAATGGAATTGAAAGACAAAGCCAATCTTTTCATTTCGAATCACCGCCAATTCGGATTCTTTTTTGGGCCGCATGTTTTCCCCGTCAATGAACAGGTTTCCCTCATAATCAGTGTCCATCGTCGAGAGAATGTACAACAAAGTTGATTTTCCACAACCTGATTTTCCAATCACCGAAATAAACTCCCCCTTTTTAATGGCAAATGAAATATTGTTGAGCACTTGAACGGTCGCGGGATCGTGGAAGTATTTGGAAATACCGGAGGCCTCAAGAATTGGCGTGTTCATTTTATTTTCCACGAATAATGATGACAGGATCTATTTTACTGGCTTTTCGTGAGGGAAAGTATCCTGCAAAATAAGTTGTGATGATCGAAAACAAAATGCCGATGAGGTAGAACTTTGGATTGTAATCGACAGGATAAGTTTTAATGGTGGGAAGTGCGGTTGTATTAAAAGGAATCTGATCAATAAGCGCGGATACACCAAAGCCAAACACCAGCCCTAACAATCCGCCAAAAATTCCAATCGTCAAGGCGATGGAGATAAAAATTCTGTTTACGTCTTTTCCTGAAAATCCGGTAGCCTTCAATATCGCGATGGAATCCATTTTTTCATAGATCATCATGTTCAGGATATTGTAGATTCCGAAACCTGCAACTATCAACAAGGTGATCCCTACAGAGTAAGATATGAGAGTACGAACATAGCTGCCTGTTTCGAATTGCGCATTGGCGGTCTGTATGTCCATTGCCTCAACATCGAATAATTGCCGGAATTCTTTTGCAAGCAATGGAGCAGTTTGAATGTCTTTGAGTTTTATTTGAATATCGGTAATGTAATTATTGGATACACCTAATAGTTTTTGTGTGGTAGCAATGGAAGCATAGCTTTGCACTTTATCGATATCCGATAATCCGGATTGATAGTACCCAACTACTTTTAATTGCATGCGTTCTCCCTGACTTGTTGTCACATTGATCATGTCTCCAATGTTTGCAAGCATTTTGTCAGCAGCTCCTTTACCGAGAATAATGCTATTGGGTACATTCTTTAAATCGATGTAATTCCCGCTGGTCACATAATCTTTGAAGGTAAACAAACGGTTTTCCGCTTCCACATCAATTCCGTTTATCACTCCGGTGAGCTCAATTGTAGAAACCGTATAAAAAACCGGTGCTGTAATTTTTGGCGCGATACCGGAAACGCGAGGATCCTTTTTCAACGTACTCATGATGGCAGCGTTGTTCCGGATTTCAAGCATTTCTTTTTTAGGCTTGACTGATCGAACGAAGTTGTAGTGATTTTGGAATTCAGAAGACAGATCCGCGGGTTGATCTTTTGAAGGTAAAATTTCATTGTACAAACGAACATGAGCGGTACGGTTTATCACAAGGCCATCCAGCAGCCGATTTAGTCCCGACATGAAACTCAGCAATCCGATAAACATTGTAATGCTGAACGTTACCCCGATGGCTGCGACCAATGTTTGTTTCCAACGGGCAAGCAGGAGAGAGACAGAGATGTCTTTGATCAGCTTAATATTCATTCCGTTGGTTTTAGCAATTCATCCTCTGCTTTTATTCCTGAAATTATTTCAACCTGCTTATAGTCTTTGGCTCCCGTTTTCACAACAACGGTATCGCCGCTGCTTTTCACAACAAGAGAATCATGCAAAAGAAAATTTCTGGGAATAAGCAGAGTGGTTTCTTTTTGCTGAAGAATAATATTCGCTTCAAATGTAATATTCGGATAAAGTGTCTCCGGTTGATTGCTAAATTCCGCTTCCACAAGAAACGTTTTACTTCGCTCGTTCATGTAAGGAAATATACGTGTAACCCTTGAGTCAAACACTTGACCTTTGTAACTATCCATTGTTACAAGTACTTTGGCTCCCGGTTTTATTTTCAATATATCAAATTCATCGACCTGCATTTCCAAAACAAACTGTTTTTTGTCACCGATGATAGCCAGGGTAGATTGGGGACCAACAATTTCGCCGACTGATTTTGGCAACGAATACACAACTCCGTCGATTTCGCTTTTCAGTGTGAAGTCACTTTCCAGTTGATTTGAAATTTTCAGATTATTTCTCGCCTGTGAAGAATTGAAATCCAATTGTCGTTGCAGATCTTCTAGCTTTACAATGGAGGAATACCATGCAGTTTTGGAGTTTTCGTAAGCAAGTTCTCTTTGTTCAAGTTCAACTTTTGAACCAACCTGTTGTTCCCAGAGTGATTTTTGACGGAAGAATAATACTGAGTCATTCTTCATTTTGTTCCTGGCTAAATCAACAAACAATTTTGCTTCATTTAGTTTTCCTTCATTTGCTTTCAAATCAGAAAAATGTGCCGCTAGTTCCGCATTTTCTTTATTTAACTTTTGAGTTTCACTGGCAATGGAAAGTATCGGAGTTCCTGCTTTTACCAGGTCACCTTCCGAAACAAAAATCTGTTTGATGATTCCATTTACAGGTGCAACAGCATCGTATTGATTTTTACTTTTCAAAATTCCGGAAGCATACACCGATTCTGTTATTGCACCATTCCGGGGGTTAACTTTTTCGGTTTTTTTCCCACATCCAGACAATGCTATCAATAGGATGTATAAGAGGACCTTGTTCATATCTATCAAAGTTAGTACATAAGACAAAATTCAAGGTTTATTTTGATCACAAAAGTAGATGACAATTGTCATTCTTTTCCTTCTGACTCCTCTTTAAACAACAGTATTCAAACAATATCAAATATTTGTAAAATGGTATCAAAGATTCATTGGCTTATCCGGGATTAAACCGAAGGAAAAGGAAATCGGGTAAAACTGTTTTTGACTGCTAAAATGACTGCAACAAAAACAAAATCCTGATTATTCTCAGAAGAACAGTCAGGATTTTGAAATACCGGGTTCGAGGATCAGTTCCGGAATGGTAATTATTTTTTTACAATTCGAATGCTGTTTTCTTTTTCTTCATTTCTGCACAAAAGATAAAGCCCGCTCTGTAATTCTGAGAGGTCGAGAGTAATCAAGTTTTCTCCGGCGTTTACAGGAGTATATTTTCGCAAGACTTCTCTGCCGGAGAGATCAAAAATTTGAATTAATTGTTGCATCTCAACAATTGAACTAAACAGCAGGTTCATTTGAGTGGATACAGGATTCGGATAAGCCGAAGTAACAAGAGAAATCTTTTCTTCTGCGTCTTCTGGTTCCGCCATTCTTGCACTTATCACATATACTGAAACAGGAGAAGAAGTTGAATAGCAGCTTCCGGCATTATAAGCTCTAACAGTATAGGTGCCTGCTGTGTTCACGACTATAGAACGGGAGGTTGCGCCTGTTGACCAAAGATAACCTCCGGCAAGTGTACTTGTGAGTGTAACACTTTGGCCCGATGTAATAACCGTTGACCCGCTTGTGGAAATTACCGGCACAGCAGGAGGAGTACAACCATTTGCAATGATTGCGACAGCATTTGAAGAAGCGGTACAACCGTTCGCTGCAGTGATAGTCACAACATAACTTCCCTGCATGTTTACTGTAATACTGCGAGTGGTTTGTGTGGTCGACCACAGGTATGTATTTGCGGAAGTAGAAGTTAATGCAACACTCGGGTGTGATGCAGAGAGTGTTGCTGAACCATTCAGTGAAATTACTGGTGTGTTTGGCGCTGTTAATAGTGAAATTGTTTTATTCACTGATGTTGCAAAACACGCCGGCCCTCCATACGCCCTCACTGAATATGTACCGGCTCCGGCTACAACGACAGAGCGGGTTGTTGCTCCGTTCGACCAGAGATAACCTGCAGATGCAGAACTGGTAAGCGTGACCGGTTTCCCGGGACAAATGTTTAAAGGGCCGCTTGCAGTTATTGTTGGCACAGGAGGAGTTGCAGTGACACTAACTACAGTGGTGGCTGAATTTTGAGAGCAACCATTTGCTGTTGTCCGCACAGAATAATTACCACTTGCGTTTACTGTGATAGACTGTGTGGTTTGTCCGTTCGACCAAAGATATGTACCTGAACTGCTGCTCGACAAAACAACACTGCCGCCGGTGCAAAATGCAACAGGACCGCTGGCTGAAATTGTAGGAACGGGGCCACTGCTGGTTACGCTCACTGTTACTGCCGGTGATGTAGCACTGTTTCCGCTTGCACCTGTTACTGTGACAGTATAGTTTCCTGAATTTGTAACAACGATGGAGTTGGTGGTTTGTCCTCCCGGACTCCATAAGTAAGCAGCTCCTGCACTTGCAGTGAGAGTTACACTTCCTCCTGAACAAAAACTCAATGGTCCGCTGCTACTGATTGAAGCATTAGCCAGTGAAGTTTTCGGCATGAGTGAATACAGGAACCACTGGTATCCCTGCAAACTGATATTTTGTTTGATTGACGCAGGCTCCAGTTTGAAAAGCGATTCGAATGTTTGATACGGTTGGGTAATGGGATGTGTATCTAACCAGGGGCCCATAAAAGTTGGTTCACTGGAAAAGATGGGCATGATTTGTATTGGCTTGTTCGCGCTTGCAATGTCATAAATCCGGGTTTGAGCGTATTGGTAAACATCAATATCACTTGTACGGTAGGCATGAAGTAAGATTCTGTCGGCTGATGCTACAAGTTTTTGCATTTGCCCTCTTGTGGGCCATCCGAGATAAATCTCATTCAAAAGAGAATGAACATTACTGAGGGAGTCAATTTTTTGAAATTGCTGCAACGCAAATGCAAATGCGCCGGCAGTGTCTACTGTGAATCCATTTGGTGTAAGATAATTCGGACCATAATAAGCTGTGATGCTGGATGTCAGCCAAAATTCAAATTCATAATTGAGTACATCAAATTTTTCGGAAGCGATACTCCTGCCGGTATTATAGGGAATGATATAGTTTTTAAAGAAATTATAAGTTTCACCTGCTGCTCCAACCTGAATTACTCCAGATTGTGTTTTGGCACGTGAAATAAAGGACGCCAGCGCATTTTTTTGGGTATAAGACCAGTTGAGTAAATTGAGATCGTAAATGGTGATGTAATTGATGTTGTTAGAGGAGCAGTAGTAAAGAATTTTGTTTTCCTGTACAGAATCTCCGATCCATGTGTTTACAAAATTGACATACATGCCTCGAACAGGAGGTACTTGTGCGTTAGATGCCTCGGTAAAAAAGAACAGGCATAGGAGTGTCAGGTGTGTGAATCTCTTCATCAAGATATGAGTTTTTGTATGCTGAAGTTTTGTTTCTCCAGCGGATTGTCCTTTCCCCGGAACAATCTTTTGTGATTTGAAAAATCGTGAAGTGAATCTAATATAAAAGGGTAAGAGCTTGCATATTTATTAACAAGCAGTCAGATTCACATACCTTACAGTTTTGCAATGTGATCACTGTTGATGCGCCTTACAGAGGCTGATATTATGTTCAATGGAAATTCGGCTGCACTTATCAACAAAAGCAAATCCTGATTATGTTAAAATCGGAAAACAAATTAGTTTTTGCGGAGTGCAGGGCAAATTGAAAGACCGAATATTCGTCTTATAGAAACTTCCGGGTAAATCTGAAGACAGAAAAAAGAGGAGTCGAAAATTCAATCTATAGCAGATCGTACACTAAAATTAATTTAGTGTTTTTTGTGCTGGAGCTCAATGATCGAGTCAACCTGAGGGAGTAAATCTTCTGAATCAATGTGCGTCGATCCACGATGACACGTAAAGCACATTACTGTTTTTAATGTATCAGTCTGTGTACTGTGATCAGGATTAAAATAGTTTGCATTGAGATAAGCTGTCATTCGCATCATGTTTCGAGCGATTTCTTTTTCAGGTTTTGCGTCACTTGCAAAATCAAGATGACGTCCCTTGCTTGTATCCGGATCCATGGCATGACAGAAACTGCATTTTACACCGAGCGAGGCTTTGAAATGATCCATCACAGAATCCAGTTGTTCTTCAGTAATATTTGCCGGAAGAACTTTCAGGTTACCGGAATCCAATGCTTTTTCAGCAACAGGTGTGAATGCAAAACTGAGACAAAGAGCAGAAATGATAAGTAGGGTAGTAACGAAGGTGCGCATGAGGATTACCGGTTAATTGATTGTAAGTGATTTGCGAAAGGTAAATAGTGAATGGTGTATTTTAAGAAACAAAGTAATCAAAAATTTTTGAATAGATAAATAAGTAGCGAATGGAACGAATTTCCATCACCCATCACCCATCACCCTTCACTAATAAAATCAACTCAGGAAATGTTTCCAGATATCGTTCCCGATTGTGAATACCATCAGTGAAAGTAAAATGATCATGCCGGCAATCTGAGCACGCTCAAGGAATTTGTCACTGAGTTTCCGTCGGGTAACAACTTCAATGGTGAGAAACAATACGTGACCACCATCAAGAGCAGGGATCGGTAGAATATTCATGAAAGCAAGAATCATGGATAACAATCCTGTGATTGCCCAAAAACGTTTCCAGTCCCAAATGCCTCCATAAATGGTAGCAATTCCGATAGGTCCCTGAAGTGAATCACTTGCTTTTTCTTTTCCTGCAAAAATTTGTTTCAGGCCTTTGATATTGGAAGTGATTGCTTCCATCGCATCCGAAGATCCAAAGCCAATCGCGTTCCCCAAAGAGTAGTCGGTTAAAGGATAGGAACCAAAATCACTGTGGTAAGTAATTCCAATCATTCCGGAATCATTTACTACAGGCTGTATCATCAATGTATCCCGGCCACGAAGCACTTTCATGGTGATGGGCTTTGATTTATTTTCATTGATCATTTTACGACAGCTTTCCATCGAGAAAGTCCGCATGCCATTTACTGCGTAAATGTGATCTCCTTTCATCAGTCCGGCAACCTCTGCCGGTTTACCCTGAATAATACTGTCAACAAGCAGGTTTGCCTGAAAAGGAATGATGAAATTTCCTTTGCCCACCTGCATGGTTTGTTTATAGAAATTATCAGGTACACTGATTTCATGTGTTCTGCCGTCGCGTTCTACGGTGAGTTTTGCACCGAAGAGTACCCGGGAAGAAAGTAATTCTTCAAAGCGAACCAGCGGTTTTCCGTCAATAGCCACAATTTTATCACCGGATTGCAAGCCAATTTTCTGTGCCAGATCAAATGCGTAAATTCCGTCATTCACATTGCTGTTGCTGAGATACTGTTTGTCGTATTTCATCAACACCATTGTATAAATCGCGATGCCAAGAATTACATTCATCGTTACACCGGCGATCATCACAATCAATCTCTGCCATGCCGGTTTGGAACGAAATTCCCAGGGTTGAGCGGGAGCTTTCATGGCTTCCTTGTCCATGCTCTCATCGATCATTCCTGAAATTTTCACATAACCACCCAGCGGCAGCCAGCCGATTCCGTATTCTGTTTCGCCTCGGCGGAAGGAAAAGAACTTGAATCCCCAGGCGTCAAAAAACAAATAAAATTTTTCAACGCGGATGCCAAATGCACGGGCTGCAAGAAAGTGTCCGAGTTCATGAAGTGTAACCAGTATTGCAAGGCCCAGAATAAGTTGGGCAGCCATTATTAATCCAGCCATGTGTGTTTCAGTAGAAGATTTGTAGAACGATGATTAATTATCAAACGGTTCCTGGGGTATTAAGATTATTCTTCATTCAGGAAATGGGATAACGGAAGAATTGAAAATTTGTTCCGGAATGGAATGCAAATATACTAAAAATTGGCTCTCGGGATTGGGTTTGGTATGTGTAGATATCGACCGGCAGGGGTTTTCAATTGAATTCCCAAATAATGCAGAAAAAAAGGTTTAAATAGATGAGGCCGGTAGTAATTCCGTTGCAAGTCTGCGGGTTTCAAAATCCGTTTTCACATAATCTTCATAGGTAGGGTGCGACAGGAAAGGTACTTTATTCATACAGCCTTCAATCATATCGCTCATTTCCAGGAAGCCTATCTGGTCTTTGAGAAAAGCGGCAACGGCAATTTCATTCGCCGCGTTGACAATACAAGGCATATTGCCTCCACGTTTCATCGCGTCGATTGCAAGTCCGAGATTGCGAAACGTTTCCACGTCCGGTTTTTCAAACGAAAGTGAAGGATAATTCAGGAAATCGAATCTGGGGAAATCAGCTTTCAGACGTTGTGGGTATGCAAGTGCATACTGAATCGGCAATTTCATATCCGGCAGACCCATTTGTGCTTTCATTGAGCCATCCTGAAACTGAACGATGCTGTGTATGATACTTTGTGGATGAACGATTACATCAATCTGACCCGGACGGAGATTAAACAACCAGCGTGCTTCGATGATTTCAAGACCTTTATTCATTAAAGAAGCGCTGTCAATCGTAATCTTGGCACCCATTTCCCAATTGGGATGTTTCAGAGCCTGTTCTTTTTTTACTGAAGATAAAAAAGCTCTGTCTTTACCACGGAAGGGGCCGCCGGAAGCAGTGAGATAAATTTTTTCAATCGGATTGTGCCATTCTCCGGCAAGACATTGAAAAATTGCCGAATGTTCGGAGTCAACAGGATAAATATTTACAGCTTTCTCTTTGGCCAATGCGGTCACCAATTCTCCGGCGACAACCAGTGTTTCTTTGTTTGCAAGAGCAATGTGTTTTCCGGAACGAATCGCATTTAATGTAGGCTTAAGTCCGGCGTAACCGACCAGAGCTGTGAGTACGATGTCGATATCATCCATCGTCACAATTTCCGCAAGCGCCTCTTCACCGGCGAATACCTTTACCGGAACAGAAGATAAAGCCTGGCGGACCATTTCCAGTTTGTTCACATCGCCAATCACAACCGCGTTGGGTAAATACTGGATAGCCTGTTTGATCAACAGCTCCGCATTGTTATTCGACGTGAGCACTTCAACAACAAAGTGATCGGCTTGCTGACGAATAACATCGAGGGCCTGAGTTCCGATCGATCCGGTTGAACCAAGAATGGCAATATGTTTCTTCTCCTGCATGGAAAGCAAATGTATGAAATCTATTTTGAGAGCAGGGGTATTTAGAGTAAAGAGTGAAGGGTAATGGGTGAAGAGTTTTTGTTTTACGAAGAATAAACCAGCAATTCATCAGCGATTTTCCGGTCATTGGCCAGTCGGGGCACCTTGTTTTGCCCGCCCAGCTTTCCTTGTGCGCGCATGTAATTGATAAATGAATCTTTCTTCAGTAAACGCAATTTCAGAGACTGAAGAATATGTCCCTGGATCAGATCGCGATAATAGATGTTCTGTTTCTGCAAACTTTCATCAATTGCAAGCCGGAATCTTTCCAGGTCATCGGGCATTTTGTGGAACTCGATGAACCATTCGTGGTAAGGCAATCCTTCGGAAGGAGTGATCATCGGAGCTACAGTGAATTCAACAATTTCAGCATGCTGTTGTTCGGCAGCCTGTTTCAGAGCCTTTTCAACTTCTTCCGCGATTACATGCTCTCCAAATGCTGAGATGTAATGTTTAACCCTTCCTGTGACAATGATCTTATAAGGATCCTTTGAGACAAATTTTACGGTATCTCCAAGGCTGTATCCCCACAGTCCTGCATTTGTATTGAGGATGATCGCGTAATTAACGCCCAGTTCAATGTCTTTTAAAGAGATGCGAGTCGGGTTGTTGTGGAAATATTCGCTCACAGGAATGAACTCATAGTAAATGCCGGAATTAACCATCAGCAAAAGTGAGTTGTCATTTTGTGAATCCTGATAAGCAATGAATCCTTCGCTTGCGGGATAGAGCTCAATGGAATCGACCTTTTTTCCGATACTTTGCTCGAGCTTGTTCCGGTAAGGCTCAAAATTTACACCACCATAAACGAAGAGGTTGAAATTCGGGAAGATATCCTTTATCCGCTTTCCTGTTTTTTCATGGAGCTTATCAAAATACATCTGCACCCATGGAGGGATCCCGGAAATAAAGGACATGTTTTCATGCAGTGTTTCATTCGCAATCGTTTCCACTTTTGTTTCCCAATCATCAATACAATTGGTTGCATAAGTAGGCATCTGGTTTCTCCGGAGATAAGCGGGCACATGATGGTTAACAATGCCTGATAGACGACCGACCGGAATACCATTCATCGTTTCAAGCGCAGGTGAACCGGATATAAAAATGAGTTTACCATCGAGAAATTTTGAATTTCCTGTTTCATGGATATAACTCAATAGTGCATTCCTTGTGGAATTGATGTGATTCGGAATAGAAGCTCTGGTAATCGGGATGTATTTAGCACCCGAGGTCGTTCCGGATGTTTTGGAAAGATAAAGTGGTTTTCCCGGCCACATCACATTTTCTTCTCCGGCTTTTATCTTTTCAAAATAGTTTTTTAATCCTTCGTAGTCGCGGACAGGAACCTGTTCACGGAACTGAACATAGGTTTTGACAGATGTCAACCAGTGATCTTTTCCAAAAAGTGTTTCTTTCCCGCTAAAGAGCAGCTGCTGAAAAATCCGTTGCTGGAAAAGCACCGCGTTTCGGCTCCAGTAGCGCGTTTCACGGGCAGTCCATGCGGCAAGCGGGCGGCTTAAAACAGAAAGAAATCCCATAACACAAATAGAAGGGAAAGGTAGGGATTTGAGATGAAATTTATAAAAGTATTTTGAATGTTTTCAAAAACAAGGTTGACATTGATGCTTCAAAAAGAAGGACGTTTGTTTCTGATTCCGGGAGAAACAATCTTTGGTTCAGAAAGCGATATATTTTTTTGGATCCAGAGAAGTTCCATTGAACCAAAGTTCAAAATGCAAATGCGGACCTTCACTCAATTCTCCGGAGTTTCCGATGACGGCAATCACCTCTCCGGCCTTGACGAAGTCGCCGACTTTTTTCAGAAGAGCGGAATTGTGTTTGTAAAACGAAAACAAATTGTTGCTGTGCTGTATACCAATGACCCATCCTGTTTCGGAAGTAAAATTGGCAAGTACAACAGTACCATCCAGAGTGGATTTAATCGGTTCATTCGGATTCGAAACAATATCAATACCGAAATGTTTGTTGACCGGATCAAAACGATTCGTAAGTGTTCCTTTTACAGGAGGAAAAAACAGGAAACTGCTAATGCTGTTCGATAGAGAAGAGTTGTCGTTTACGGCCAGTGAAAATTGGTCCTGAGATTCTATTTCCTGCCTGAGCAGGGAATCTTCCGGTGATTTGCGGAGCTTGTGGATCGTATCGTAATTGCTTACAGTTCCCGAAGCTTGTTGATCGGGGTTGTTCTTCGTGAAATTCCCGTCAATCACTTTTCGGATATTTTCAATATACTGATCACGGGATTCAATTTCCTGTTCCATGGAATCAGTTTTCTGAACCAGATAAAGCACACGACGCTGTGTTTTCAGATCAGCATATCCCGGAATGTATTCCCGGAGACCGGTAAAGGCAATGATGAACGATGTTAGAATCACCAGCAAAATGGCGCCCAATCCGAAGGCGACAAAAACATTCAAAGGCCGCAAACGAAAGGATGCTTTTTCTTCAAAAGTTTCTTCGTTCATTACCACAAGCCGGAAACGGTTCTTCAACCGGCGCAGCCATGTTCGTTTATTTTTGTCTTCTGCCATTTTTTAAAAGGAAGGCAAAGCTATGACAAAATTTGAGTGTTGGGAAATAGATGGGATCCTAAGAAATGAAATTCGAAACCACAATGCCATTAAATTACTTTTGTGCAGGAAGAATGAATCTAATATCAGACTTTATCGTTTGATTTATTCATTCCCGGATATATTGATCGACGAATTTTCAAAAAATCTTGAAAAACACTTTAGCACGTTACGGAATTGATTGGTTTCTGCCGGCTTTGGCGGGGGTCATTATTCTTGCAAAATATTTTCCGCAGGCCGGTGTTCAAACAGGGCATTTTTCTTTGACCGAAATAGCAGGCTATGGAATTACGCTCATTTTTTTCTTCTATGGTTTGCGTCAGGATCCGGTGAATTTTGCAAAAGGTTTAACAAACTGGAAAATGCACTTGCTGATCCAGTCAACTACGTTTTTGTTCTTCCCCTTGATAGCTTTATGCATCCGACCGTTCTTTAATAGTACCGATTCAACAATGTTATGGACGGGAATTTTCTACTTGTGTGTGCTGCCATCGACTGTATCCACTTCGGTTGTCATGGTTTCTATTTCCGGGGGAAATGTTCCGGCAGCAATTTTTAATGCCAGCCTCTCCGGAATTGCAGGCGTTTTCATCACGCCTTTATGGATGAGCTTGATGAGCACAAGCGGGAACACAGTGATGGACCTGAGCGGGATCGTGATCAAACTGATTGTCCAGATTTTGTTACCGGTTATTTTGGGAATGCTCTTACATTCAAGATTTGGCAAATTTGCCGAACAAAATAAAAAGCAACTTCGCCGCTTCGATCAGATTATTATCCTCGCGATTGTTTACACCTCTTTCGCTCATTCTTTTGTCAACCAGGCTTTTTCCGGAATAGGATTCGATCGGATACTTCTACTGGGAATCGGCATGGTCGTCTTGTTTATTGTGGTGTTTGGATTGCTCTACTTGTATGGAAGATTATTGGGATTCAGTGAGGCGGATCGTAAAACCGTAGCATTCTGCGGCTCAAAAAAGTCTCTTGTGCATGGATCGGTTATGGCAAGTGTGTTTTTCCAACATGCCGCAACCGCCGGGGTAATTTTGCTCCCTTTGATGATTTATCATGCATTGCAAATTGTTTTGGCGAGCATGATTGCCGGGAAAATGAAATCAAAAGCAGGGTAAAGCGGCTAAATTTATTTTAGACATCGAAAAATGAAAATTTTTTCGGTTGAATACCGTTTGGGTTGGAATTACACAAAGAAAGAAAAGTCAGGCCTGAATTCGGCGGAAACCAATCCGTAGTAATTTGGAAATTGATTTTTCACATCACATTTCCCGGAATCCCGATTCCCGGAGCAATTTGAGGGGGCCAAAAAATGAAAAAATCCATGAAATTGTCTTATCTTGCGGGCTCAGACGACCAAAATATTTTCGCAGTTTTATTCTATTGATCATCCGATGATTTCCCGCAGTATTTTTCAACGCAGCGGCTGGCCTGCTTGTTTTGTTCTGGCTACCCTGTCCATATTTGGACTTTCGTGCTCCAACACGAAAGATTCCATGTTCACCAGAACATTTCACAATCTGAGTGCCCATTACAATGGGTATTATAATGCGGGTCTGAAACTGGAGGAAGGAACGGATAAACTCGCGCTTTCACACGAAGACAAATACGATCGTATTCTCAAAGTATTTCAGTACGCGAACGCGGAAAAATCCAAAGCCATTTATCCGCTGATGGATGACGCGATGAAACGTACTTCCAACGTGATTGCACGTCACACTATTTTGGATAAAAACGCGAATGAGAAACCGAATTCCGAAAAGTGGATCGATGACAATTGGTTGCTTTACGGGAAATGTTTGTTCTTCAAGCATGAGTATTTTGAAGCCATGGAGGCTTTCAAATATGTGGAGGTCACCTACAAAAAGGAAAGCACCCGTCACCTCGGTTCATTGTGGATTGCGAAAACCTATCTTGAGCTGACACAGTTGAAGGAAGCGGAGGATAAACTTGATTATTTGCGTAATCAGGGTGATTTTCCAAAGAAGAATAAATGGGAGCTGGCGGCTGTGAATGCCGATTTTTTCCTGCAAACAAAGAACTACCCTAAAGCCATCGAGCATTTGACCAAGGCATCAATCCTTGCGCCGAAGAGAGAGGACAGAATTCGCTTTATGTTTATTCTCGCTCAACTTCATCAGCAGCAGGAGGAATACCAGAAAGCCTTTCAATTGTATTCGAAAGTCATCAAAATGAACCCGAAGTATGAAATGGCATTCAATGCCAGGATCAACCGGGCCCGTTGTTATGACGCGAATAGTAAAAATGGGGAAGAAGTAAAAAAGGAACTTGCAAAACTTCAGAAAGATCCGAAGAACAAAGACTTTCTGGATCAGATTTATTATGCCCTCGCCGGACTTGCAAAGAAAGAAGGCAAACCGGATGAGGAGTTTGATAACCTGAACAAGTCAGTTCGTGCCAGCACCAGCAACCAAAATCAAAAAGCCTTATCCTACCTGGAACTGGCTAAAATTTATTTTGCAAAACCGGATTATCGGAATGCCCAGGCTTATTACGATAGTACAGTTACTAATTTATCCAATGACCATCCTGATTATACAGAAGTGCTGAACAGAAGGAACAGCCTGACCAAGCTGGTCAGAAATCTGAATATTATTACAACCGAAGACAGTCTGCAAGGGTTGGCAAAAATGACTCCGGAACAAAGACAGCAATTGGTCGATGCAAAGATTAAGGACGAAGAGGAAGCCAAACAGAAAAAGCAGGAAGAAGAACAGGTAAACCAGATTTTCGACCAGGCAAAGCCGGATCAGGTGAATCAGATGAACAAAGGCACCGGCTCCAACTGGTATTTTTACAATACGCAGGCGATCAGTTTTGGCTTTAATGAATTTACAAAAAAATGGGGCAATCGAAAACTGGAAGATAACTGGAGAAGAAGTAATAAAGAATCCACTTCCAATATCATTGAATCTGAAGGCACAGATACACTTGTGACTTCTGAAAAAGAAATAAAAGATCCGAAGCTTGCTGCTGAAAAGAAAAAACAGGACATGCTGGCCGCGGTTCCGGCAACTCCCGAGGCACTCGATAAGTCTACCAAGAAAATTATTGACGCGTATTATAACGCGGCAATGATTTACCGTGAACAATTGAACGATTACCCGGCTTCTGTTGCAATGTTTGAAGAGCTTTTGCAAAAATATCCCGACAACAAATACATGCTGCAAAGTTATTACCAGCTGTACAGGATCTATGCGCAAATGGGCAACACACAGAAATCAGAATATTATAAAAACATCATTCTGACAAAACACGGAGATACCGAGTATGCGGAAATCATCCGAAATCCGAATTATGCTGAGGAGCGCGCGAACAAAAAATCAAATCTTGAGATTTTTTACGAAGACACATACCGTAAATATCTGAATGGTGAATATGCGGATGTGATCAAACGTAAAGGTGAAGCGGATGTACAATTCCCGCAAAGTATTCTCGCGCCTAAATTTGATTTCCTGAAAACGCTTGCCATCGGTAAAACGCAACCAATTCCTGCATTTGAAGCGTCCCTGAACGATATTGTCCGCACCTATGGAAATGATCCGGTAAAGGATGAAGCACAAAACATTTTGGATTATTTGCACAACAGCGGAGGAAAAGCTCCCGAACCGGAGCCGGCTGTTGCCAATCCGGATTCAGCATCCAACTTAAAACTGTTTTCATACAATCCGGATACTTTACATTATGTAATCATCATTTTCCAGGCTGTAGGCGGACCTGTTGACGGGAATAAGCTGAAAAACAAAATATCGGATTTCAACAGCGCCAACTATAGTCAAAAGGGAATAACGATGATGGACATGATGCTGGATCACCGCAATAAAATTATGATCCTTAAATCTTTTCCGGGCAAGGCCGAAGCATTATCTTACAACAGTCATTTGTATGATAATGATGAAGTGTATGGCAACCTTAATCCCGACAGCTATCAGCAGTATGTAATTTCAGCGAATAATTTTGCTGCACTTATGCGAGAAAAGAATACGAATAAGTATGAGGATTTTTACCGCATGTTTTATCGGTAATTCACGAATAAAATCAGGCCGGTCTTTTTGTAAGTTCAGTTCAAAGGAGCAGATAGAAATTTTTTACAGATTCTCAAGATCTTTATATTCCCAGGTAAGCTTGTGAGTTCGTACATTATGTTGGAACAACAACGCTTTGTTTCCTGAATCTCCTGCGGAAATTCCCGATGCAAGGAAATGTATTCCATCTGAAGTGGTGTATTCAAAAGTTTTCGCGTTGATTCCGATGTCTCCACCAATACAGATTACTTCTATTCCCCGTTGCTTAACGGATAAAAGTTTTGGATAAACATCCGTATAAAAGTTATTTGGATTGATACAATAAAAGCAGGTGCCAAAACCACCATTAGTGACACTTGTAATTGAGTTTTCCAAATCAGGGTTGTTATACATCCAGATTAACTGATGATGTAATAGAATCAGATGCGTAGAATTCTGAATGGTATCAGTGACCGCGTTGATCAGATTTAATTGTGCTCCAACAAAATTGCTCATACTGTCCTGTGTATCCAGAACCAGGAAAGTGATCTTGTTTTTGGTGTAGGTATAAAAAGGAGCTCTTCCTGTGGTTGCTTGTACCACTGACAAATCGGAGTAATCGTGATTTCCAAGTGCCCACAACACATCCGGGTTGCTGAGATCGAAAATGGAATCTGCAAAAGAAATTGTCGCAGAGTCTCTTGCCGTTTCACTTTCCAAATCGCCACCTAACCAGAGCATATCATAGTTTTTGAAATGTATCTTCTCCGCTGTTGCATCCATCGAGGGGCTGCTATCGGTGCGCGTGTGTGAAAGATGCAGGTACCATTTCAGATCAGGATCTTCCGAAGTAAGGTAAGTGTGATCTTTTCGACAGGCTCCCAGGAAAGGAATCAACAGAATAATTAGGGTAAAACGAAAAGGAATTCTACTGATCATTTATAATTAGTTCGTGAACTGTGCCGGGAAAATCTGCGATGTGTATTCTTTGGTGTATTCAAAGTTAGTGAAACGAATTGTGTTTCGCTGATTTCCTTGATTGAGGTCAGAAATGATAAAATTCGTTTTTCAATTTCATGTGAAAAGGCCTCTTTTTTATTAAAATAGTGAAGACCGCGGACAAGATTTAGTGAGTGAATTCCTCCATTTTGTCACATCAGATTTTGTTCTATATTTGTCGTCCTTTTTTCAACCAAGGGATGTTGAAAACAGGGCTATAAGTTTCATTTTTAACAATTTATATTATGTTCAATAAAACCGGAAAAAACACTCTCCCTGCGGTAAAAGGAGGCGAAGGAGCATCATCTTCCATCAACCTGATTGGAGCCGGAACGGTCATTGAAGGCGATATTCGTTCCAATGGCGATATACGAATTGATGGAACGGTTTATGGCCATGTAATATCGAAAGCAAAAGTGGTGATTGGTGCTACAGGTGTGGTAGAAGGAGATGTAAACAGTCAGAATTCCGATGTCTCAGGAACCATCAAAGGGAAAACGGTAGTGTCAGAACTTTTGTTTTTAAAAGCAACATCAAAGGTCATCGGTGACATCGTAACAGGAAAATTAGTTGTTGAAGTGGGTGCTACATTTACCGGGTCATGCAACATGGGCCCTGTAATCAAGGATATCAATAATGCCGACAAACCCAACGAACTCTCCAAAGAAAAATCAGCCTGATTATTCTTACATGCGCTATGCTTCAATGGCCACGCAGATGCTGGTCATTATTGGCCTAGGCGTATGGGGAGGAGTTAAGCTGGATGCCTATTTCGGACTCAAAGTTCCGGTGTGTACTTTGTCTCTTAGTTTGTTATCCGTTGCCGCGGCAATTTATCTCAGTATAAAAGACTTTATCAAGAAGAAATAGACGGTGATCTTTACATTTCAATACCGAGATGTCAGGTCATGTACATAGTTCACATTATTAAACCCCGGAAAGTTTAACCGGGGTTCTTTGTTTGAAGATGAAAAGATACTTACAACAATTCGGATTATTCGCTGCGCTTATTGCCATCACGATGTGGCTAACCGGTACTTTGATTTTTCCTGAACAAGTGAATGGCACAAGTTGGGCGATTTATTTTTATTTCGTTGCAGTGACAGTGTTGTTTCATTTTGGGTTGCTTCGCTCTTCTGAAGGCAGGCCTCAGGTATTTGTGCGATATTATATTGGGACGACCACATTCAAGTTAATGCTGCACCTGGGCATACTTGTTCTTTACACCCTTTTCAATAAGCAGGATGCAATGCGTTTCATTTTTACGTTCATGATTTTTTATTTTTTATTCACCGCATTTGAAGTCATGCTGGTGTGGAGAAAATTCAGAACCCCAGGTTGAGTTTTATTGCCACGAATGCACAAATATTATTCGTGCATTCGTGGCAATAAAAATTAAAAGGGCCGGCCGGGTTTCAGGTCGATCAAATCGGAATTATTGAAGTTGTATAGATCAATATTGATTTTTTATCCACATAAGGTGTTGATAATCAATAACAAACTTTGTAATTTATATACCCCCGTTCGACATTTTCTCATTGCTCTTTCGTAAGTAAATACTACTTTTGCGCTTTCTTTAAAAAACTGTTTCCGAAGTCATGTTGCAACTAATTCATAATCAGGGATTTTTGAGAGCGAAAGCGATATTGGTAGCCTTAATGTTCGTTCTGTTCAGTGGGCTTGCTTTTGCCAATGAAGAAGGTGACAGCTTAAATGCTCAGGCTGAACCGGCTCATTCAGAAGTTGCCACCGAATCCGAACATCATGAACCAGCGGAAAAGAAATTTGACGCCGGTGCCATGATCCTTGAACACATTGGTGATTCTCATGATTGGCATTTATGGGGAAAAGGCCACAGTGCGGTATCTGTTCCACTTCCGGTGATCCTTTACAATAGTGAACGCGGTTTAACGGTTTTTTCATCCGGTCATTTTCATCATGGTGAAATGGCTCACAACGGTTACCGTTTGAATGAAAAAGGTAAGGTTGAAGCGATCAATGAAATGGAAGAAATTTCAGCTGAAAGCACGACTATGAATGAAGCGCTCACAGCCTCAACAATCGATTTTTCAATTACCAAAAATGTAGCAGCGCTTCTTTTTAGCATCATTTTGATTCTTTGGATGTTCATTTCTGTTGCGAAGGCCTATGGTCGTCGTAAAGGAGAGGCTCCAAAAGGACTTCAATCCCTTATCGAACCACTTGTTGTTTTCGTTCGCGATGACATTGCAAAAGCCAGTATTGGTCCCAAGTATGAAAAATTCATGCCTTATCTTCTCACGGTTTTCTTTTTCATCTGGATCAATAACCTGCTTGGTTTGATTCCGATTTTACCGGGAGGGGCCAATGTAACAGGAAATATTGCAGTGACATTAACACTTGCAGTATTGACTTTCCTGATCACGAGTTTCGCTGCAAACAAAAGTTACTGGCGACACGTCTTTGCTATGCCCGGAGTTCCGGTTGGAGTTTTGGTGTTACTGACGCCGATTGAATTGTTGGGAGTTTTCCTTCGTCCATTTGTATTGACAATCCGATTGTTCGCGAACATCACCGCAGGTCACATCATCGCATTGTCTTTCTTCAGTCTCATCTTCATTTTTGGTGAAGCGAGTGCCGGAGCAGGATGGGGAGTATCGGTGCTTTCGGTTGCCTTCGTAATATTCATGACAGTATTGGAATTGCTTGTCGCATTCCTTCAGGCATATGTATTCACTTTCCTCTCCGCGATCTATTTCGGAGCGGCAGTGGAGGAGCATCATCATGATCACGATGGTCATGACGCGCATGTGGAAGAGGCTGCTATCGTATAAATCTGAATTCAGTTTAACCCTTAAATACAATTACTATGTTATCTTCAATTCTTCTTGATGCACAAAACCTCGGAAACCTTGGTCTTGGTGGTGGTGTTGCTGCATTGGGCGCAGGTCTTGCTGCCGTAGGCGCTGGCTTGGGCATTGGTCGTATCGGTGGTTCCGCTCTGGAATCAATCGCTCGTCAGCCTGAAGTTGCCAACGACATTCGTGCAAACATGATCTTGACTGCCGCTCTCGTAGAAGGTGCTGCCTTCTTCGCGATGGTTGTCGGCCTGCTTGTTGTTTTGAAAGTTGCTTAAAACAACACACAAACAGGACGATTGCACGGTTGGTGCCGTCGTCCTGTTTATCTTAAAAAAAACGCTTACAAAAAATAAATAAAGCAAAACAATGGAATTGATCAAACCCGAAATCGGCCTTCTTTTCTGGATGTCCGTATCGTTTCTTACGCTGTTGTTCCTTCTGGGAAAATTTGCATGGCCGGTGATTCTGAAATCACTGAAAGAGCGTGAAGAATCTATTGCTGAAGCGTTGAATTCCGCCAAACGTGCGAAGGAAGAAATGGCCGCACTGGTTGCAGGAAATGAGCGTCTGATCCAGGAAGCCCGGGCAGAACGCGATCAAATGCTGAAAGAAGCCCGTGACGCGAAAGACGCGATCATCGCCGAAGCAAAAACAAAATCCCAGACAGAAGCGAATAAAATTATGGCTGCTGCTCGTGAGACCATCAATACTGAAAAAATGGCCGCGATCACTGAATTGAAAAATCAGGTGGCAATCATGTCTATTGAAATCGCGGAAAAAATTCTGCGTCAGGAATTGAGCAACGATGAAAAGCAAAAGTCGTTGATGCAAAATCTGATGAAAGACATTAATTTAAATTGAATTCACGACAGAAAATTCTGACGAGTTTTTTGTCCACTCATGATCATTTCAAATGTTAGAGACAAAAGTTTCCAAACGATACGCGAAATCCCTGATTGAGCTTGCCCAGGAAAGGGGAATTATCGATGCAGTGCAGGCGGATATGAAATTATTCGCAGGCGTATGTGCCGACAATCGCGATTTGTCATTACTGTTGTCCAATCCGATCATTCATTCCGATAAGAAGATGGAAATTCTTCGCAAGGTATTCGGTGATAAAATGAATGCTTTATCGATTTCTTTTTTTGAAATCGTTGCCAGAAAAGGCCGTGAAGCTTATCTCGAACACATCGCGAAATCATATATTTCTCTCTACAAACTCAAGAAAGGAATCCTCACCGCTGAAATTACTTCGGCTGTAGGACTGGATGAAAACCTGCGTAAAACAGTGTATGCAATGATCAGCAACTCCGGAAAATCAGAAGTGGAGCTGATCGAAAAAATCGACCAGAAACTGATTGGTGGTTTTGTGTTGCGTATTGGTGATAAGCAATACGATGCAAGCATCGCGGCGGATCTTCGAAAACTCGCCAAGGATTTTTCCTCTAATCCATACGTTCGCAAAAATTAATTTTACGGGAAGCGATTCCTGTCAATAACAAATAGTTCATCAAACATTAATCATACTCATACAATGGCAGAAGTAAGACCCGATGAAGTTTCCGCGATTCTGCGTCAGCAGCTTGCCGGCTTCAAAACAGAAAAAGAATTGGAAGAAGTGGGTACTGTACTCCAGGTTGGAGACGGTATCGCACGTATCTACGGACTCACACGGGTTCAGTCCGGTGAATTGATCGAATTCGAAAACGGTCTTCAGGGAATCGTATTGAATCTTGAAGAGGATAACGTCGGAGCAGTATTGCTTGGAGTTTCTTCCAATATCAAAGAAGGAGACGTTGTAAAACGTACCGGCAAAATCGGATCCATTAAAGTTGGTGAAGGAATGTTGGGGCGTGTGGTAGATACTCTCGGTAGCCCAATTGATGGTAAAGGCCCGATTACAGGAGATCTCTACGAGATGCCTTTGGAACGTAAAGCTCCGGGTGTAATTTATCGTCAGCCGGTAAACGAGCCGCTTCAAACCGGTATCAAAGCGATTGACGCGATGATTCCGATTGGACGCGGTCAGCGTGAATTGATTATCGGTGACCGTCAGACCGGAAAAACAGCGGTGGCGATTGATACGATCATCAACCAGAAAGAATTTTACGACAAAGGAGAACCCGTATTTTGTATTTATGTAGCGATTGGTCAGAAAGGATCAACTGTTGCACAGATTTTGAAAACACTGACTGAAGCCGGAGCGATGCCATACACGGTGATCGTCGCATCTTCCGCTTCGGAACCTGCTCCAATGCAGTTCTTCGCCCCAATGGCCGGAGCGGCAATCGGAGAATTTTTCCGTGATACTGGAAAACCCGCGCTGATTGTGTATGATGATTTATCAAAACAGGCTGTTGCTTATCGTGAGGTTTCACTTCTGCTTCGTCGTCCTCCCGGTCGTGAGGCTTATCCGGGTGACGTATTCTATCTGCACTCCCGTTTGCTCGAGCGTGCCGCGAAAGTCATCAACTCAGATGAAATCGCACGCCAGATGAATGATCTTCCGGAATCTATTCGCCATCTGGTAAAAGGCGGAGGATCTCTCACGGCCCTTCCGATTATCGAAACTCAGGCAGGTGACGTATCAGCTTACATTCCAACCAACGTAATTTCCATTACAGACGGACAGATTTTCCTTGAAGCGAACTTGTTCAATGCCGGTGTTCGCCCCGCGATTAACGTGGGTATCTCCGTTTCCCGTGTGGGCGGTAATGCGCAGATCAAGTCGATGAAAAAGGTAGCGGGTACTTTGAAACTTGACCAGGCGCAATATCGTGAGTTGGAAGCCTTCTCAAAATTCGGTTCTGACCTGGATGCTTCTACTAAATCAACACTGGATAAAGGAGCGCGTAACGTTGAAATTCTGAAGCAGGGACAGTATGCTCCGGTTGCTGTTGAGAAACAAATCGCAATAATTTATTGTGGAACGAAAGGAATCCTTCGTGATGTGCCGATCAATAAAGTGAAACAATTCGAAGCGGAATATGTCGCGTTGCTCGAAGCTCAGCACAAAGGAACGCTGGATAGTTTGCGCAGCGGAAAAATTGATGATGCGGTCACTGCCGTACTTGAGAAAGTAGCAGGCGAACTTATTCCAAAATACAAAGCATAATTCATTGTGAACTTTTACGAATTCAATCTGACGAATTCTAAATCTTAACATGGCAAATTTAAAAGAAGTACGAAGCCGGATTGCCTCTGTCATCTCAACTCAGCAGATCACAAAGGCAATGAAAATGGTGAGCGCCGCGAAACTCCGTCGTGCACAGGATGCCATCATTATGATGCGACCCTATGCCTCCAAGTTACGCGACATCATGGAGAATATTTCCGGAACCCTGGAAGGTGGTGTTGGCGGTGATCTCACAAAAGCACGTCCGATTCAAAAAGTTCTTATCGTCGCCGTGAATTCCAACCGCGGATTGTGCGGAGCATTCAATGCGAATGTGATTCGTATGGTGAACAAGTTGATTCGCGAAGATTATGCCGCGATGGCCAAAGAAGGCAATGTGAAAGTTCTGTGCATTGGCAAGAAAGCCAGTGATTTCTTCAATAAGAATAAGAATCTTTATGCTGGAAATCATAACGAATTGTACGCAAAACTCACCTTTGATAATGTATCCACAGTAGCGGAATCCATCATGAAGGAGTTTGCGGCTGGTCATTATGATCGTGTGGATGTTGTTTACAATCAATTCAAAAATGCGGCCGTTCAATATGTTCAGCACGAACAAATGTTGCCGGTAGCACCGCCTGCGAAAAAAGGAAACGAGAAAAACACGGTTCATGATTATATTTTTGAACCCGGTAAAGAAGAATTGGTTCTCGAATTATTACCCAAGTCGGTAAAAATTCAGCTCTTCAAAGCGGTACTGGATTCCCACGCATCAGAGCACGGTGCCAGGATGACTGCCATGAGCAAAGCAACCGATAACGCTGGCGATCTTTTACGTGATTTGCGTTTGTCTTACAACAAGGCACGTCAGGCAGCCATTACAGGGGAAATCCTGGAGATTGTTGCCGGTGCGGAAGCACTCAACGGTTAATCCGGGCTGACAAATATTTTAACAGGGAATCCTTTCACCGGGATTCCCTGTTTTTTTTAGCTCCTCCTGATTTTCCGGCCCCCTTTTAACATTCGATCAGCTAAAGTGCCTACTTACCAATCTGTTCTCATTTTTTTATACATTCGGTCTCATGAATTTCAACCTGAGGGAAATATTAACTGTCACCACAATCCTTTTCGCGGTGATTGACATCATTGGTTCGATTCCGGCATTATTGTCAGTAAAAACGAAAGTGGGTCGAATTCATCCGGAACAGGCGACACTGGTTTCCGCCTTGATTATGGTCGTTTTCCTGTTTGTCGGAGAATCCCTTCTCAATTTTTTAGGGGTGGATGTAAAATCATTTGCAATAGCCGGGTCCCTTGTAATCTTTTTTCTGGCAATAGAAATGATCCTTGGGATTCGTTTGTATAAAGATGAAATTCCGGAAACAGCTTCGATCATTCCGGTGGCTTTTCCATTGATAGCAGGAACAGGCACCATGACCACACTACTTTCACTCAGAGCGGCTTACGACATTTCAACGATCATTATCGGCATTTTTCTAAATCTTATCGTTGTTTATATAGTCCTTCGGAACTTGTTCAGGGTGGAGAAATTTCTGGGTGTAGCCGGGATCAGTATTTTAAGAAAGGTTTTTGGCATTGTTTTGCTTGCGATTTCGATTAAACTTTTCAGGACAAATGTGGGGTTTTAGGCACCCAAAACATTAACATTCCCCTTAAAAAATTAACCCTCAAAGCCTTGCTAATTCGACTGCACAGAGGTAGTCGGAGCAATTGGATTTTAAAAAAAATGTCCTACATTTGAAAGATCAATAAAAATCTAACCAGACCGCTATGAAAAAACTACTACTTCACGCGTTTTGTGCCTTTGTATTCTTGTTTTTCATTCAACTACAAGCAACTGCACAGGGCACTTACAACATCTGCTCGATCACGCAGACTACCGATACGAGCGGTACGTTGTTTGACACCGGTGGACCAACCGGTGGTTACCAGGTAACCGAAGATTGTTCCTTGCTTGTTCAACCTTCTTGTGCCGTAAGCATCACTCTCAACTTTACTTCCTTCGAAACAGAGTCAGGGTTCGACTTTTTTACTGTTTATGATGGAACAACAATCAATGACCCGCAAGTATTATCGGCAGACGGTAATACGGTTCCTGGTCCTGTAACCTGTACTTCCGGTTCCATGTTGATTGTATGGCATTCAGATATTTCTATTACGTTCGCCGGATTTGAATGTAACTGGACATCAGTTATTGCATCCAGTGTAGCGCCTACTGCTGACTTCGTAATCGCAGATCCAAATCCTCCACTGGCAACGGGTGTTCAATTTACTGATTTGAGCGTTGGTTCACCAACTGCATGGCTTTGGGATTTCGGTGATGGAGATACTGCACGTAGTCAGAACCCTGTTCATGCATTTGACAATCCCGGTACATATACTATCACGCTGATTGCATTTACTTGTAATGAATCAGATACTATTACACAAACACTCACCGTTCAGGGTCCTCCTCAAATCCTTGTTACACCTGATTCGCTTGTTGCGAATGCACAGTGCGGAGACATCGTAAATTTCAATCTTGCTATCAGTAACATTGCAGGTGGTGAATTGGTTTACAACCTCAATGGTGCTTCCGGTGCAACGATTCGTGTACTTTCAATGAAATACGGATCCGACTTGTTTGCTGAATATCCACACACAATTGCTGCGATTAATCAATACTTTACAAACTACACTCTGACAGAAACCTCAACTACCGATCCTGGTACATTGAGCGGATTGTTGGTTGGGAAAAATGTTCTGTTGATTCCTGAACAAGAAACAGGTGACCCTAACGTATGGACAAATCTTGGTCCGGTAATTCGCCAGTTTTTGAACAACGGTGGAAGTGTTATCTGGTGCGGATCTTATTCTTCTGAATCAGATTGTATGTTTAACACCGGCGTTTGGACGGGTACTTTCAATCAACAACTTGTTGCACAAACTGTCGATGTAATTAATGCTGCTCACCCTCTTGTTGCCGGACTGGGAGTTCCAAACTTCACTTCTCCGAATGCTACATTTATCAGCGATCTTACAAATCCTGACAAAGAACAAATTGTCGCGTTCAACAACAGTGATGTAGTTGCTACTCGTATTTACGGAAGCGGAAAAGCTATTTTCATTGCATTCGATTATTACAGCACAACCAATGAAAACGCACGCATTCTTGCCAATGCAATTTCATGGGGCGGCGAAAACAATCTTGCATCATGGGTTCAGTTGAGTCAGACAAATGATACAGTTGCTGCCGGTAATACTTCAAACGTAACTGTAACATTCCAAACAACGGGACTTCCTGCTGGGACTTATTATACAAATATTGCTGTTTCCAGCAATGATCCGGTTACACCTATGGTAATCGTTCCATGTACTCTTACTGTGAGCGGTTTGCCAATCGTAGCGCTTTCTGACTCATGTGTAGACTTCGGACAAGTGATGCAGTTTACAAACGTATCACGTACTTTCAACCTGATTAACAATGGTTGCGATACGCTGTTCGTTGGTTCAATTACGTCCAACCAGCCTGAATTTTCAGTGACTTCAAACGTAGCGTATCTCCTTCCCGGAGCATACAGTACCATCACTGTTGATTTCCAATCATCCGCTCTTGGACCATTCAATGCAATCATCAGTATTCCGAATAATGATGTGGATACAACAGTTTGTGTGAGCGCTCTATCAGTTCCTGCTCCGGTCATTGACGCGAATCCTGTATCAGGTGTAGCAGTATCTTCACCTGCCTGTGGAACAACAACCAGCAGCTCATTCTATCTGCTCAATACAGGAGGAAGCGATCTGAACTACAGCATCGCGGGTACTCCGGCCTGGGTAACAACAACCCCAACAGGTTCTGGTACTCTTACTGCAGGAGACTCTGTACTCATCACACTTGATTTCAACACCGGCGTATTGGTTGGCGGAGATTACACTACAAACATTCTCTTCACTTCCAACGATCCTCAAACACCTACATTCAGTGTTCCTTGTACTCTGACAGTTGGAATCAATCCTTGTATTGATTACACATTCACATCGAATACATGTACCGGTTTCACAGATTTCACAAGTACTTCAATCAATATACCGGACACCTACCATTGGGATTTTGGTGACGGCGACACTTCTGATGTTGCAAATCCAACACATGCCTACGCATCCAATGGAACATATACTGTTACTTTGATTGCATGTAATGCCGGTGGTTGTGATACAGCTACGTATTCAGTTCAGGCAATCATCACTGGTCCTGTCGCGAATACCTGCTATCCTGCAACAACAAACTATTGCTGTGGTGTAGGTCTTGTGAATGTAACTCTCGCTCACATCAACAACAATACAAATGATGGTATCGATGGTTATCAGGATTATACTTGTACAGACACAACAACACTTCTTACAAATAACCAATACTGGTTTACAGCTACTACCGGAATCATTTATGTTGAAACCGTAAAAGCCTGGATCGACTGGAACAATGATGGTTCATTCGACCCTGCTACTGAACAAGTGTTTGGTGATTCTGCTGTTCTTACTAACCATGCCGGATTCATTTCCGTGCCCGGAACTGCAACTCTTGGTCAACCACTTCGTTTCCGTGTTGCTTCCGATTATAGCGGTAATGCAAGCCCGACACCATGTCTGGCACTTGACAAAGGTCAGGTTGAAGACTATTCAATATTCCTGACTTTTGACAACAAAGTACCTACTTTAGCTTCTACTGTTGGTTTCAATGTGTATCCAAATCCTTTCAATCGTTCAACGAAGATTGAATACAAATTGAACAGCTCTGCTAAAGTATCTGTGGAGGTGTTTAATGTAATGGGAGAAAAAGTTCAAAGCTATAGCCAGAACGAACTTCAGTCAGCAGGTAAACACAGCTACTCATTCGAAACTGCCAGCAATGGTGTGTACTTCGTAAAACTCACAATTGACGGAGCTTCAGTAGTTGAGAAAATTGTAAAAATGTAATTTCTCATTGACAAGAGGATCATTCTGATTGTCGAAGAATAAAAAGTCCGGATCGTTTTAAACGGTCCGGACTTTTTATTTATCAAAGAATGTATTTTTAATCAGCTGGATTTTTTCAGAGCTCTGTGTGCTTTGATTTTCTTGACAATTTTCTTTTGATAATTTTCAGAGAGGATGCTGATGTTTCCATCAACTTCAAGAACTGCAAGATCAACATTGTTGATGGATGGAATGCCGTGTTCCCGGATCGTAGCCTCCAATTCTTCCATTGATATTCTCTCTTTCTTTAAATTTTCCTGAATGATATTTCCATGGTGAACGAGCATTACGGGATCTCCCTGAATAAATTCATTTACTGATTTACTCCGGTATAACACTTGTTTGAAAATATAATTGGCGCTAAACAAACCAAGCGCGGCGAGTATTCCTCCCCACATGCTGGTGTCAGGCCCAACCATCGCGTTCTGAACAGAGTTGCTGATCAACAAAATAAAAACCAGATCAATGACCGAAAGTTGTGCAAGTTCTTTTTTGCCGAATAATCGAATGGCCAGAACGATGAATACATAAATGCCAATACTTCTAAGCGGAATTTCAATGTAAGGTGACATATCTGTAGTGTTGAGGTGTATTTAAGATTTTAAATTATATCCAAGGTAGGAAATATGTGGCAGATTTGTTTTTGTCAGAGCACAGCGGATCCATTGTATTGGAAGGATAGGTTTTGTGGCAGCATATTCTCTATATATTTGTGTAATGAAATTTGAAAAGCACATTTTTATTTGTACAAATCAACGCGCTGAGGGAACCCGTAAATCGTGCGGAGAAGCCTGCGGAATGGAACTTGTCAAGGCATTTAAAAAAGCGGTCAAGGACAATGGGTTGAAAGGAACAGTAAGGGCTCAGCGTTCCGGTTGTCTGGATGCCTGTGAATTTGGTCCTTCTATGGTTGTTTATCCGGAAGGTGTATTTTATGGAAGTGTACAACTTTCCGATGTTGATGAGATTGTCAGAGAGCATGTCATCAACAACCGGCCTGTTGAACGATTAATCATTGATTTTTCAAAAGCGAATACTGCAGCAGATGAATGAGGAGTTGCCAGAAAAGTATCGTCATGATTTAGCAATTGTTCGAGACACGGCTGAACAAGTGATGAAGGATTTTGGAGTGATGGGTCTTGTAATAAATTTTAGCGGTGATCCGTTCAGAGCATACGAAGAGTTAAAAGAACAGATTTCACCTGTTTTATATGAATTGTTTCAAAATGACCGATCGAGATTTCAGTCACTTTTGTATCGCATTGATATCAGTGAATCCAAATTTCGAAAATTGCTCGGTCAATCAACACAGCATAATTTTTCATTTGACCTTGCTGATATGATTCTTCAGAGAGAGTTTCAAAAGGTTCTAACCCGGCGTTTTTTTTCAAAATAGGAATTCCCGTAAACGCGAAGAAACAATTCAAAACAGAAGACAACAGATCTGTTTCAAAAAAGTTCAGAGGATAAATTAAAATTTTATTAAATCTTTATTCGGAAAACAATTTCTGTAATGGAGGTGTTTACTGTTCTTAATAACCCCAATACTCCTCTAACTCAAAAACTCTACAAAAAATGAAAACCTCCTTTAAACTAATGTTTGTGATAGCCGCAGGATTGCTGTTCTCACAAATATCTAAGGCTCAGACCGCCGAACTTCAGGTCATACATAATTGTGCGGATCCCGCCGCCGATTCGGTTGATATATATGTAAACGGGGCTTTAACACTTGATAATTTTGCATTTCGTACAGCAACTTCATTTTTAACACTTCCTTCCGGTGTAGATATCAATGTTGGTGTTGCACCAAAGAACAGTTCATCAGCGGCAGATACACTTAAGAATTTTATTTTTAATCTGGCAAATGGTCAGCGTTATGTAGCTGTTGCCAGTGGTGTATTGAATACGGCAGGATTCTCTGCGAATCCCAATGGTGTGAATACAGGATTTACAATTTTGGTAAAAGACAATATCCGGAGTGCTTCCGGTTCGGGTTCCGATGTTGATTTCGTGGTCTTGCATGGTGCAACAGATGCGCCCGCCGTGGATGTTATACCGCAGAGTTCTGCTGTGCCATTGGTCAGCAATGCAGCGTATACAGACATTACAGGCTACCTAACAGTACCGGCAAGTACTTATATTTTAAATATTACTCCTGCCGGAAGTAATTCAACGGTCGTTGCTTCTTACAATGTCGATTTATCATCATTGGGCGGTGGAGCAGCGGTGGTTTTTGCCTCTGGATTCCTGGATCCCATGATGAATCAAAATGGACCAGCGTTTGGCTTGTATGCGGCTCTTCCAAATGGAACCGTGGTCGCTTTCCCGGCTGCAACCACAGCACGTTTGCAGGTGATTCACAATGCAGCGGATCCAGCGGCAGCGGTAGTGGATGTTTATCTGAATGGTACATTATTGCTTCCTGATTTTGCATTTCGCACGGCGACACCTTTCATTGATGCACCTGCTGGTACATTGCTGAATATTGGAATTGCTCCAGGCAATAGCACGTCTGTAAGTGATACCCTGAAGAATTTCGAAGTGACATTGCAGGCAGGTCAATCTTATGTAGCCGTTGCGAATGGAAATGTAGGAACAGGATTCGCAGCGAATCCGGATGGTCGTTCAACAGCATTCACGTTGTTGGTTAAAAATACAGTTCGCGAAGCGGGAACATCGGGAAGTAATGTTGATTTCTTTGCACTGCACGGAGCAACAGACGCGCCAACAGTTGACGTTATTCCGCAAAGTTCGGTTACTCCTCTGGTGAATGACGCCGCATATGGCGATATCACTTCTTACCTTAGTGTACCGGCCGCATCCTATATTCTGAATGTTACTCCAGGCAATGACAATTCAACCGTAGTTGCCTCTTATCTTGCTGATCTCTCAACTTTAGGTGGAGGTGCAGCTGTTGTTTTCGCATCCGGTTACCTGGATCCGTTAGCAAATAACAACGGACCGGCTTTCGGCTTATATGCTGCTCTTCCAAATGGAACCGTAGTCGCTTTCCCGGCTGCAACCACAGCACGTTTGCAGGTGATTCACAATGCAGCGGATCCAGCAGCTGCGGTAGTGGACGTTTATCTGAATGGTACATTATTGCTTCCTGATTTTGCATTTCGCTCAGCCACGTCGTTCATTGATGCTCCGGCAGGCACTTTGCTGAATATTGGAATTGCACCGGGCAACAGTACTTCAGTTAGTGATACCCTGAAGAATTTCGAAGTGACATTGCAGGCCGGTCAATCGTATGTCGCAGTTGCGAATGGAAATGTAGGAACAGGATTCGCAGCGAATCCGGATGGTCGTTCAACAGCATTCACGTTGTTGGTGAAAAATACAGTTCGCGAAGCGGGAACATCAGGAAGTAATGTTGATTTCTTTGCATTGCACGGAGCAACAGACGCGCCAACAGTTGACGTTATTCCGCAAAGTTCGGTCACTCCTCTGGTGAATGACGCCGCATATGGCGATATCACTTCTTACCTTAGTGTACCGGCCGCATCCTATATTCTGAATGTTACTCCAGGCAATGACAATTCAACCGTAGTTGCCTCTTATCTTGCTGATCTCTCAACTTTAGGTGGAGGTGCAGCTGTTGTTTTCGCATCCGGTTACCTGGATCCGTCAGCAAATAACAACGGACCGGCTTTCGGCTTATATGCTGCTCTTCCAAATGGAACAGTTGTCGCTTTCCCGGCTGCAACCACAGCACGTTTGCAGGTGATTCACAATGCAGCTGATCCAGCGGCAGCGGTAGTGGACGTTTATCTGAATGGTACATTATTGCTTCCTGATTTTGCATTTCGCACGGCGACACCTTTCATTGACGCTCCTGCTGGTACATTGCTGAATATCGGAGTCGCTCCAGGCAATAGCACTTCTGTAAGTGATACACTGAAAAATTTCGAAGTAACACTTCAGGCAGGTCAATCTTATGTCGCAGTTGCGAATGGAAATGTAGGAACAGGATTCGCTGCCAATCCCGACGGAAGACCAACAGATTTTACATTGTTTGTTAAAGCCGGAGTTCGTGAAGCAGCGGCAGATAATTCAACGGTAGATTTCTTTGCATTGCATGGTGCAAGTGACGCGCCAACCGTAGACGTCATTGCCCGTGGCGTAGCAACGCTGGTCGACGATGCAGCATATGGAGATCTTACAGGTTACATTTCTGTACCACCCTCCATTTATACACTTGATGTTACACCAGGTGCTAACAATTCAGTGATAGTTGCCTCCTATCTTGCTGATCTCTCAACTTTAGGTGGTGGCGCAGCTGTTGTTTTTGCTTCCGGATTCCTTGATCCTACAGCAAATAACAATGGAGAACCATTCGGTTTATTTGCAGCCTTGCCGAATGGAACTGTTGTTCCTTTCACAAACACAACAGGAGTAAATGAAGAGAAAGATGTTATTGGAGGCATGTATCCTAACCCGGCGAGTGAAACGATTAATATTTCTTTGAAAGAAAAATCTTCGAATCCACTCACGATTACAATTTCTGATGCAAGCGGAAGAATTGTTTCCCTTACATCGATGGTAGCACCGGATGGAGAAACTTTAAAAATTAGTCTGGGTGAGCTTGCAGGGGGACTTTATTCCTGTACGGTTACAACTGAGACTGCGTCATCCAGTAGGTCTTTTGTTGTAATTCGTTAAAAACACATACATTATTACGTTCAGAATCCCTGCAGTCTTCTGCAGGGATTTTTTGCTTTTCTAATGGTATGAAATCCTCTGTAATTCTTATTTTTACGAACAATAAGGGTGGAGGATAAACAAATTATCTTTCAGATTGTTAAAGAACCATGGCCCAGTATTCCATAAAAGATATTGAAATGATGACCGGTATAAAGGCTCATACGCTTCGTATTTGGGAGCAACGTTACAATATCCCATTACCAAAACGGACCTCAACCAATATCAGATATTACGATGACGAGGATCTCCGTTTGCTTTTAAATATTTCTCTTCTCAATCTTCACGGCCATAAGATTTCTGAAATTACCAGATTCAGTGATAAAGAAATCCGGGATCTTGCGATCAATTATTCTATTCGATCAGAAAAGCATGAAGTGCATATTCAGTCACTCATGTCTACGATGATCAACCTGGATGAACAGTCATTTGAGAAAATTCTTTCGACAAGTATTTTGCAATATGGATTGCCACGTACAATCATAGAAGTGATATTTCCATTTATGAATATGCTTGGTGTTATGTGGATGACCGGAACCGTGAATCCTGCTTATGAACATTTCATCACAAATCTGGTAAGACAAAAATTGATTGTCGCGATTGATGGCCAAGTCAATACTGTAAGTAATAAAAAGAAAAAATGTCTGTTATTTTTACCGGAAGGAGAGAGTCATGAAATTGGTTTGTTGTTTGCCAATTACATGTTGCGTGCGGCCGGTCATCATACTCTATATCTTGGACAGAATTTACCAATTTCGGATCTGCAACGTGTAAAAGAAAAATACAATCCGGATATTGTTTTTACCTCCCTCACTACCGGATTTCCATTATTGGTAGCGAAAGGCATGATCAGTGAGCTCAATTCCTTTTTCCCTGATTCAACAATACTGCTTACCGGTCGTTATTTCGTTGATAAACTACAGGAACTTGAAGGAAACGTTCATTACATACAATCTATCGAGGACTTGAAAGTCTTTCTTTAAATTTTTATTTGGATATTTTATTTTAATCATTCGACTTTCACTGTCGAATTTATTCTGTAAACCTTTCTGCTATTTCAAATCCGCTTTGTGGTGACTTCCGGATCTCAATGAAGATTTATACAAATGAAATTTATTATTTCCCGGAATTTGAATTAACAACATGCAAAAATTCCCGACGTGTTGCTTCGGATAAAAATTTTCCATGATATGAAGAAGTAATTGTACTGCTATGAATATCCTTTACTCCTCTTGATTGAACACAAAGATGTTCTGCTTCTATGAATACAGCGACATCTTCTGTTTTCAATACATTTTTTAGTTCATTGGCAATTTGAACGGTCAAGCGTTCCTGAACCTGTGGTCTTTTGGAAAAATATTCAACGAGCCGATTGAGTTTTGATAATCCAATAACTTTTCCGCTTGAAATGTATGCAACGTGAGCATTTCCTATGATTGGAACGAAATGATGTTCACAGGTAGATTGAACGCTGATGTTTTTCTCAATCAACATTTGTTTGTACTGGTACTTATTTTCAAAAAGTGTGATAGATGGAAAATTTTTAGGATTCAATCCGCGAAATGTTTCTTGTACGAACATTTTCGCAACCCTTTTAGGGGTTCCTTTCAAACTATCGTCAGTTAAATCCAGCCCCAGGACATTCATTATATCCCTGAATTTCAGAGCTATAATCTCCATTTTCTCCTCATCAGAGAGATTGAAAGCGTCATTTCGCAACGGGGTTTCGGTGCTATTGGATGAATGGTCTTCCCCTAAAAGCTCTTCTATTGAGCTAAAATCTTGATTGTCAATCAAATCTGTTTTAATGCGCATAAGTATGTTTATATATTATACAAATATATTAAACATGATATGTTGCAAAATGTTCAAAAAGCAGGTATTTAGATATTTGTTAATATTTATGTTTAACAAATAGTATAAAATATTAAACAAAAGTCTTGGAATTAACAGATACACTATATACATTTGTATTCACAAAATTCTTACAACGTCCAAACCATTAATCTACAGATCATGAAATCAAACCTGCCATTTAAAGAGCTCGTCTGTGATGAATCAAAACCTTTGCGCGCATTTGCAATGAAACTCACTCAGGATCATGAAGAGGCGAACGATTTGGTACAGGATACTTTGCTCAAAGCGATTGTGAATGAGGAAAAATTTTCAGAAGGAACAAACCTGAAGGGCTGGTTATACACAATCATGAAAAATATTTTCATCAACAAATACCGCCGGGCGATGAAATCAAATATTTTTAATGATGATACAGATAATCAGTATTATATCAACTCATCAAATAATGCGAGCAGAAATGAGGGTGATGGTAATCTGGTAATGAAGGATGTGAACAATGCTCTTTCCGGATTATCAGAAAATTTGCGCACTCCATTTTTACTGAGTTATACTGGGTACAAATACGAAGAAATTTCGCAGAAGCTCCAGATTCCACTGGGCACCGTAAAAGTCAGGATACACAATGCAAGAAAAGAGTTAATGCAAAAGCTTGCTGTATACAGAACTAAATAATCTCCATTTTAATTAAAAAGCGAGGGCCGGTTGAAAAACCGGTCCTTTTTTTATGCAATCAGGCCTCTATTCTTCAACTCAAATACTCTGCGATTGAAGTGCAATCGTGGTAAAATTTATACCTTTATGCCATGAAATTCGGCGTTGTAGTATTTCCAGGCTCAAATTGCGATGAAGACATGGTATATGTCTTACGCAACATCATGCATCAGGAAGTTGTAAAACTCTGGCATAAGGATCATGATTTGCAAAATTGTGATTGCATCATTCTTCCCGGAGGATTTTCATACGGTGACTATCTTCGTTCAGGAGCAATTGCGCGCTTTTCTCCAATCATGAAAGAAGTGATTGAATTCGCGAATAAAGGGGGAGTAGTGATAGGCATTTGTAATGGATTTCAAATACTTTGTGAATCCGGATTATTACCGGGAGCATTACTTCACAATAACCAGCATCAATTTATTTGCAAAAATATTTTCATCAAAGCGGAGCATCAGGATTCATTGCTTACTTCACAAATTCCATCGACAGTTGTCTTGAAAATTCCGATTGCTCATGGAGAAGGAAAGTATTATACAGATGATAGTACTTTAGCATCTATGGAGGAAAATGGACAAATTTTATTCCGTTACTGCGATGAAAATGGAAAGCTTACAGAAGCGTCAAATCCAAACGGCTCTCTTCAGGGTATCGCTGGAATATGCAATGCATCAAAAAATGTATTTGGCATGATGCCACATCCGGAAAGAGCCGCAGATGTGAATCTTGGCAATACAGATGGAAAAATTATTTTTGAATCGATTTTAAATCTGGTAAAAGCATAATTTAATTGAAATAAAAAAAACGGCGCTGGAAATTTCCAGCGCCGTTTTTTATTTCGGTATTATAGATTATTGCTTAATCATTCGGATGATCTTTTCTTCGCCATCCGCTGTACGTAACTGAAGCAGATAAATTCCGTCAGCAAAATCAGTCATGTTAAGATCCACCTGATTGTTTCCGGATTGCGCCTGCACTTGCTGAATTATGAGAGGTCTTCCAGTCAAATCTGTAACAGTAAGAAAAACAGGAGCCATTTTATCCGAAGTGAAAGTGCAGCTGAACTTGTCCGCAGAAGGATTCGGGAATAAATTGAATTCATCAGCACTAACGGTTCCTGAGAGTCTGCAATTGATGGAAACTGTTAACGATCTTGATGTTGCCGATCCACAAGAATTGGAAGCAACGACCCTTACAGTTCCTGAATTACTTCCCCAATTGACGCTAATTGTTCCTGTACCTTGTCCGCTTACAATGCTGGCGCCCGTTGGTACAGTCCAGTTGTAGGTCACTCCGCTTTGTGTTGCACAACTGTATGTCAATCCGGTTTGGCCGGTACAAACAGATGCTGAACCGCTGATGGATGCTGGCCTTGCCGGAACTCCTGTTACAGTGAGACAACGTGCAATGCTACTTCCGCATGCATTGTTGGCAGTGACACAAACTGATCCTGTTACAGGATTTCCAAATCGTACGACAACAGAGTTAGTGCCTTGTCCGGACGTTACTGCCGCCCCTGCAGGAACAGTCCATGTATATGAAGTTGCTCCGCTCACAGCATTAATTGAATATGGAACTGCGGAGAGATTACACAGATTGTTTGCCTGTCCGGTGATTCCGCCCGGTGTAGTTGGTACGGAACGGATAGTGGTTGATCTGTTTGCACTGGTACCGCAAGAGTTGCTGGCATTCACACTGATGGTTCCTGAAGTAAATACAGCAGGAAGTGTGAATTGAATAGTTCGCGTACCCTGGCCACTGATAATCGTTGACCCTGAAGGCACCGACCAGGCATAAGAAGTTGCATTGGTTACGGCAGCGACGGAGTAAGTTTGTGTTGACCCGGCGCATGCACCAACCAGGTTACCGGAAATGGCACCCGGTGTTCCGGGAGTATTTTGTGATGAAATAGATTTGCATGTAGAAGGACTTGTACCACACGCGTTGGACGCAGTCACACAAATGCTACCCGCCGATACTGTATTATTCAACCGGAAAGTGATCGCAGTTGTTCCTTGTCCTGCAGTAATAGTATAACCGGAAGGTAATGTCCAGTTGTAAGAAGTCGCTCCGCTCACAGCAGCGATAGATGCAGTATTCCCGATAGAGGAACGACAGAAGACAGTAGCCGAAGTGATACTTCCTGGAGCCAGAGGCGCGGAGGTACATCCACCACAAGTCTGTACAGTGATTGTTGTATTTGCTGAATTTGTACAGCCGCCATTACTATAAGTATAAGTGATAGTATAAGTACCGACACCAATTGCCGGATTAAATGTATTTCCACTTACACTCGTACCACTGAATGTTCCACCGGCCGGAGTACCACTGAGTGTGACCAATCCGTCTGTGTTGCAAACCGCGGCATATGTTCCTGCATTAACTGTTGGAAGAGCATTGACTGTGATCGTTGTTGAAGCCGCGCTCACACAACCATTCGCATTCGTATAGGAATAATTAATGGTGTAGGTTCCAACACCTGTTGCCGGGTTAAATGAGTTTCCGGTCACACCGGTACCGCTAAATGTACCACCTGCAGGTGATCCTGTCAAACTAACAGTTCCGCTGTTTGTACAAACGGCATTGTATGTTCCTGCGCTAACTGCAGGGGCATCATATACATCAATAATTGTTGTCGCCGAACTGGAACAGGTTCCATTATTATAAGTGTAGGTAATCGTGTATGATCCTGCTCCCACAGAAGGATTAAATGAAGAGCCACTCACACCCGTACCGCTGAATACTCCACCGGCAGGAGAACCTGTCAAAGAAACCAAACCACTATTCGAACATGTAGGAGAATAGGAACCTGCATTCACAGTCGGTCCTGCATTCACTGTGATAGTAGTTGTTGCTGAATTTGTACAGCCTCCGGATGAATAAACATATGTGATTGTATAACTACCAGCACCTATAGCAGGGTTAAACGTATTTCCACTCACACCTGTGCCGCTGAATGTTCCGCCTGCGGGAGTTCCTGATAATGTGATCGCAGAACTATTGGAACAAACAGGAGAATAGGTTCCTGCACTAACTGATGGTATCGGATTAACCGTGATCGAAGTTGTTGCAGAGGCAGAACATCCGTTTGCAGCGGAATAAGAATAGGTAATGTTATAGGTTCCCGGGCCAATAGCCGGATTAAACGATGAACCACTTACACCTGTTCCACTGAATGTACCACCGGAAGGAGTTCCTGAAAGTGCAACAGCGGCAGCATTTGAACAAACAGCGGAATATGTACCGGCATTCACTGTAGGTGCTGCATTCACAGTAATGGAAGTGGATGCACTATTTGAACAACCGTTTGCATTTGTGTATGCATAGCTGATTGAATAAGTTCCTGCTCCCACTGAAGGGTTAAACGAAGAGCCACTTACTCCTGTACCAGAAAATACTCCGCCTGCAGGAGTACCGGAAAGAGAAACAGCAGCAGCATTTGAACAAACAGCACCATAAGTTCCGGCGCTTACTGATGGCAGAGCATTTACGGTGATGTTTGTGCTTGCTGAATTTGAACAGCCGCCGGAACTGTAGGAATAATTTATGGAGTAAGTTCCTGCTCCTACAGACGGGTTGAATGTATTTCCGCTCACACCGGTACCGCTAAATGTTCCGCCTGCAGGTGATCCTGTAAGATTTACCAATGCGCTGTTTGCACAAACAGCAGAATAAGTTCCTGCATTTACTGTTGGCAATGGATTCACAGTAATGGTTGTTGAATTGCTTCCGGTACAACCTGTTCCTACATCTGTATAGCTATAGTTGATGGTGTATGTTCCTGCTCCCACAGCAGGATTGAAAGAATTTCCGCTTACACCAGTACCACTAAAGGTACCACCTGCCGGTGTTCCTGAGAGTGTAACTGCAGCAGCATTTACACAAACCGGAGAATACGTTCCTGCACTTACGGAAAGTCCACCGCCAATCGTAACGGCAGTTACCGGTGAAGTTGCCGGTCCGCAATTGGGTGTTGGATTCGTTGTTGCAGGGAAATTAATTGTCCAGCTATTGATTGTACCGACATCAGCACCGGCTCTGTCATAAACACGGAGGTTCCATGTTCCATTCGGATTCATAGTTCCGTTTCCGATTGAAGCAAAGGATGTTTTTGTGGAGTTGGTACAGGAAGTAATCGCGGAGGCCCAGGGTTTAAATGTCCCTGTAAATGGAGCAGTCCCTGTAGTAACAGTGTTAGCTCCCGCGTCAGAAAATACAGTATTTGTAAAATTATCACCGGAACCTCCGGCCTGATTACTCAAACCGAGGACATCTCCATTGGGAGCTTCTAACATTAAGACCAGATCACCATCGTAGGTGTGAGTGACATTGATACTGATTGTAATTCCTGATGTTGGAAATGTTGTCGGCAATCCACTGACAACGATTCCGCTGACAGCAGGTGCAGTACAAGTGTTATCCGGAATGGATACTACAGAAGATGTACTGTTGCTTTGCGGAGCTGTTGTTGTAGCGGAAAGTGTGAAGGAGTAATTCCCGTTCTGTGTTGCTGAATAAGTTGAAGCATTCGCGCCACCAATAGGAGCTCCGTTCAGATTCCATTGGATTCCGTACCCTGCAGTGTTATTTGCACTGAGCAAAACATTACTACAACCTGAAACAGAACCAGAAGGTGAAACTGTTGGGGTAAGCTGAATCACGTTTACAGTAACCGCGTTGGAGGTAAAGGTTGCAGCACCACATCCACCTGTAGTTGTTACAGTATAGGTACCGGCCTGGTTAGCTGTGTAAGTTGAAGAGGTAGCGCCACCAATTGGTGTGCTGTTCCTGTTCCACTGATATGTTGAACTGGAGGAAGCATTTGCGGTCAAATTTACTGAACTACCACTACAAATGGTTGTGGAACCACCAGCAGTAACAGTTGCAGGTCCGCCTGTTCCTGCCGCACCAATACCAACTGCATACCATGCATTTGTCGTTGCGATAACTTCAGCGGAGCATGCACCATATAAATCTGTTGCAGCCTGGATGGAATATGTTCTGGCATCCGAGTATACGGAAGAAGAAGTGAGATAAACAGTGAGCGTACGGAATGCAATGGCGGCAGCTTTAGAAATTCCGATACCGGTTACTGAATATGCATTGCCAATATCATTAGTTCCACTTCCTCCTACGGAAAGAAGATAAAACCAGTAATTCTGTACACCGCTGTTTGTGTGCACACCGCCATTGTCACCGGTTCCTGTGTACCAGCTTGTACCTAAATAAGTGTCAGGCTGTCCATAAGCATTTGGATTGCTATGAGAACGGAATGCAGCACCAATGTCTTCTCCGATCAGCCAGTCTGCACGAGACGGATCAGCATACCATTCAACTGCCGTACCAAAACAATCACTGAAGGATTCATTCAATGCTCCGGATTCGTAGGAGTAAGTGAGGTTTGCAGTGTAGCTCGTGAGACCATGCGTAATTTCATGCCCGCCAATATCGAGAGAAGTAAGTGGAGTGTACGTTGCATTTCCATCTCCGTATGTCATTCGCGTGCCATCCCAGAAGGCATTCACATAATTGGTGCTGTAGTGAATATAACTCAAAAGTTTAAAACCGGCATTGTTAATACTGTTGCGACCAAATGTTGTATAATAATAATCATAGGTCTTTTCTGTGGCTAAATGAGCATCAGTAGCGTACTGATCTTTGTTGGCATTCACATTATTCCAGGTGGTCGTTGCATTTGTAAAGTCAATTGCGTTGGCATAGTTGGTGCCACGCTGCATGTCGTAAGTTTCCATTCCCTGGCCAGCCCCACGACCCGCTTCGCGCAAACGATAACTTCCGTTGAAGCTGTCGGTCATGATCGTTTGGGTACCTGCATAACCTGTAATTGCAGTAGCACTTGTATTAACTTCCTGAATGCGGTCTTGCGTATCAACAATTTCCCCTGTTACCGCATCGACAAAAACATATGTACGACTCATCGGTTCAGCGGCATATATGTCAAATCGGTAAGACAGATGATAAGCTCTTGATTCGGGTTTGCGGGAATCGTATGCATAACAAAGTTGTCCCTTCGGGAAAAAACTTGCAGCAGGATCATTTTGTTCTTTCTTCAACCACGCTTCTTCGTCTGCTGATTGCCATTTGTATTTTGTGGCTCCGATTTTTGAAAGTGCTTTTCCAAGCGCATCGGTTTCTCCCAACACGGTAGTGGTCGCAACTTTAAGATTTGGAAACAATACGCCATTCATTGACTGGATCTTTCCGTTTTTAGCATGCACCAGCCACATGGTGCCTTCGATAGGAAGTCCATTGAAGGTTTGCTGGTATCGGGAATGCTCAAAACCAATTTGGTCGTTATCTTTTGACAAAAGGGTTAAACCAAAATCAGGGCTCATTCCAAAATTCAAACGCAACCATAAATCAGGATCGCCTGCTGCAGGCAAGGCGTTTTCGCTGAAATTAATAAATGAAGGAATAGTGGAATTTTCCGAAAGAATAATTTCACCGGCACCTTTTACAATTGCATTTGCCTGAATCCCTGATAAACGGGTTTCGGCATACAGATTAATTCCTGTGAAGTTCATCAATGCGATGAGGACTCCAGCGTAGATTTTTTTCATGAGATCGTTTTGATTGATTGACAGAAGTAGTTGAGGAAAGGATAAGCAAATTGAGAAAAATTTTAACACATTTTACCGGGGAATGAAAGCCCCTCTTAACAGGTCAGGAAAATTCATTTTGTCTCCAGAAAATGTGCTGATCAAAGAAGGAAAATATTTCAAATTCCCAGAAAATGGCTTCTGGCAAGGGTTTCGGAAGGTATTAAAATCAAAAAGCCCGGAGGATTTCCCCCGGGCTTTTTTGTATATTTTTTAGATTTAGTTTTTCAGAATGTATTTTAAACTCGATTTTCCGGAGTCTTCAAGGCGAAGGAAGTAGATTCCGGACGGCAGACCTGAAAGATCAAAAGTTTTTTCAGTTCCGGTAATGATATTCTGAATGGTCCCGGTGAAAATCAATTGTCCTGTTGAATTCATTACAGAATATTTCATCAGGTTTGATGCTTCGGAAAATCGAAGCGAAATATTTCCTGTGGTCGGATTCGGATAAATCAACACAGCAGACAAAGAGGAAGGGTCTTGAATGCCAACGGTAACATCTACATAGATACAATCCGATGCGGTGCAATTGGTGGCTGCGGTAACGGTTACACAGTAGCTTCCGGAACTCGTTACGTTTATTGTTTGGGTAGTTTCAGTAGTGGTCCAGGAATAAGAATTAAAGCCAGACCCTGCGTCAAGGATAGTAGAATTGAAGACATGCAATGTGTCTGGACCTAGTGAAACCGTTGGAGGAGTATTGATGATTGCCTGTACCGGAATAAAATTACTCGGACAAACTCCATTCGTGGCTTGCGCATAATAGGTTGTTGTTGTAGTCAGGAATGGTGTGGTAAAGGTAGTGCCCGTGCCCAGTTGTGTACCTCCGCTTGCACTTGCGTACCAGATGATAGTTGCGGAAGAGGATGCCCCAAGAGTAACAGACCCTGCACTGCATCGCGATGCTGAGCTTACAACAGGATCCGGAGTGGTTGAACCTACAGTGGCAATTACGGCCACCCGGTTACTGGTGCAGGTTCCATCGGAGGATTCTGCATAATATGTCGTAGTACTTGAAATACTTGGTGTCGTAAATGTTGATCCCGTTCCAATGGATGTACCACCTGAAGCAACATCATACCAGTTTACTGTGTTTGCTGAGCTGGCACTGAGTTGCACTGTTCCTGCACCGCAACGTGATCCCGGCGTTGTTACCGGTTCAGCAGGTCTTGGAAGAATGGTTGCAGTAGCCGCAACTCGCGTGCTGCCACAGGATCCATTGTTTGCTTCAGCATAATATGTCGTCGTATTGGAAATGGAAGGTGTTGTGAATGAATTTCCTGACCCCACCTGAGTCCCGCCTGTTGAAGCGTCAAACCAAAGAACAGGATCCGTAGCGGTAGCACTAAGGTTTACTGTACCGTTTCCGCAACGTTGGCCCGAAGTTGTTACAGGATTATTTGGAATGGGATTGACAGTAGCAGTAACGGCAACTCTTGAACTGGGACAAGTGCCACCGGCCTGTGCGTAATAGGTGATTGTATTGCTGATGCTCGGTGTGGTATAGCTTGCACCGGTCCCAAGTAGCGTTCCACCTGAAGCAGCATTGTACCAAAAAATACTATCCGGAGATGTTGCGGAAAGGGAAACTGTTCCTGCGCCGCAACGAGATCCATTGGTTACGCCTGGTGCAGAAGAATAAGGCAAAATAGTAATTGATGTCGTAAAGGAATTGTTTGCAGGGTAAACATCATTTGTGACATTCGCTGTACAGACAAAATTCAATATACCTCCTGCTGTCGTGTTAATGGTTGTTGAAAATACAAGTGTATCGTAATCTCCGGGATAAATGGCACCGATATAAGTCTGATTAAGGGTTTGTGTAAGAGCGCCCGTTATTTGTATTGTGACTGAAGGATTGGTTATGGTGTCTCGTCCAAAATTTCTGACCAGTACACTCACCGTGGTGTTTGCACTACCACAGGAACCGGCAGATGGAGAAACTACTCCATAAACAGTACCATAAGTTAGGTAGTTTCCGAGATTACCGCTGCTGTTTAATTTTACAACATAAGCGTCCTCTCCATTAAATGCAAAACTACTGCTGTAGCCGGCCATAATATAACCGCCGTCTGAAGTTTGCATTCCACTGTATCCATGATCATGATTGACACCACCAGGGGTTCGTGACCAGGTAGAATCTCCGCTGGATGTTGTTTTCATCAACCACATATTAGGTTCCAATGGACCGGAGCTTCTGCTGGTTCCGCTTGCGATATATCCGCCATCTGTAGTTGCTTCTACTCTATGGAAATCGTCCTGGTCGTTACCGCCATAAATTTTCGCCCAGATTTGTGTACCACCGGTATCGGTTTTTACCAGGTAACCGTCGTTTCCTCCCAATCCACTTACATCGTCTGTCCCGCCGGCCAGAATAAATGTTCCATCATTGTTCCGGATGATGTGCTCTATATTATCTGTACCTGCAGTTCCCCATCTGTTAGTCCAGACAGTGGCTCCTGATGAATTTGTCCTTACTAAATAAAGATCCAGGCCGGTTACTCCATTTGTACTTTGCCCGCCTATAATAAATCCTCCATCCGGAAGTTCACGAATTGAATTTGCATCATCGTAACCGGAAGCACCAAAACGTTTTGTCCACAAAGTATCCCCGGAAGAATTTGTCCGGATGATGAACGCATCATAATACTGGGCAGGCGCGGAGGTTGTATAGCCGGTAATGGCATAACCACCATCTGAAGTCTGAATGATATCCTGTGCCCTGTCTCTTCCAATTCCTCCCCAGGTTTTTGTCCAGGTAATATTTCCGCTGGCGTCCATTTTAACCCAATAGGCATCGTCCGAACCACTTCCGAAGCTCGTAGAATATCCACAGAAGGCATAACCACCATCAGCTGTAGTGATGACTTTGTAAAATAAATCCTTCCGGCTGGATGTTCCGTTGATTCGTTTTGTCCAGAGTGTATCTCCGCTGGTATTCATCCTTACAACGTAGGCGTCAGTATCGTTAACTGTAGAGTCTGATGTATATCCTGCCAGGATGTATCCGCCTGCAGGAGCTTCTGCTACGGAGCGAAAAACATCTGTACTTTTTTTGGAGAATATTTTCTCCCATGAAATTTGTGCGGAGGATTGCATTGAAATGCACAGTGCAATACATGTTAGGGAAAGAAGCGGGAGTAGTTTTTTCATGAATAGTATTTGTATAAATAAAGCAAACCAATGAACCTGAATGAATCAGATCCATTGGTTTGGAATGAATGGTTATTATTCTAAAATAATCTGGCGTGTCACACTACCGGAGGCAGTATTCAGCCGGAGATAATAAATTCCTTTAGCGGAAGAAGAAAGGTCAATGGACTTGCGGTAATTCATTGAACTGTCATGACGATCGGAAAAAATAATTTTACCGAGAAGATCAGTGATTCGGATTTCAAATTGTCCACCCGGGTTATCCGCGCGGATTTCAAATTTTCCATTGCTCGGATTAGGATATACGAGCAGGGAAATATTTCCGGATATCGCATTCACACCGGTAATGACATTCACGTAAATTGAATCTGATCCCTGACAAGAATGTGCATCCGTTACCACTACGGAATACATGCTTGAAGTAGAAACGTTAATGGTTTGTGTTGTCGCAGTAGTACTCCAGAGATAAGCAGAGTAACCAGAACCGGCATCCAGTGTAATGGTTTGTCCGCTGATGATATTCAGTGTATCCGGCCCAATGTTGATGGAAGGAATGGTCCAGATGTTAGCGGTGACAGGAATCCTGTTGCTGGAGCACGTGCCATTATTTGCTTCAACATAATAGGTTGTTGTGGTATTGAATGTTGATTGGTAGGAAGTACCTGTAGTGACAATAATACCACCGACAGAAGCATCATACCACGTCAATGGATCCGCAGCACTTGCCTGAAGTGTAAGTTGAGCCGGACCGCAATTTGAAGCATCCGTCACAACAGGATCAGCGGGCATTGTGTTTACAACAGCGTTGACAGCGATTGCATTGCTCTCGCAACCTGTAACTCCGGCGACTGCATAATAGGTTGTTGATGCACTGATCGAAGGAGTAGTAAAAGTTAACCCTGTTCCCAGCAAAGTTCCATTCGGCGCGTCATACCATGAAACAGGATCAGATGACGAAGCAGAAAGATCAACGGTACCGGTTCCACAGCGAGAACCATCCGTTACTGTCGGATCGGCAGCCTGGGAAGAAATGATTGCGTCAACCGGAACGCGTGTGCTTGGACAAGATGTTCCAGCCTCCGCATAATAGGTCGTTGTTGTGGAAATCACAGGTGTTGTAAAAGAGGAGCCTGTTCCAAGCAGGGTTCCGCCCGTCGGTGCATCGTACCATGAAATCGGATCTGAAGAAGACGCGCCAAGTGTCACTGTACCCGGACCACAATGGGTTCCTGAAGTTACAGTAGGAGGAGCGGTTACTAAAATTTCAGCAACTACCGGAACTCGTGCACTGTTGCATCCACTATTGGTAGATTGTGCGTAATAGGTTGTTGTTGTGGAAAGAGTCGGTGTTGTGAAATTGATTCCGGAAGCAACCTGTGTTCCACCGGAAGCAGCATCCCACCACGAAACAGGATCGATTGCTGAAGCACTCAGTACAACAGAACCCGGTCCGCAATGCGAAGCATCCACACCTGTAGGTGTGCCTACTGTGGTGATGTTTGCAGTAACAGCAACACGAGGACTCGGACAAGAGCTGACAGCTTCCGCGTAATACGTAGTAGGCTGAGATAAAATTGGAGTTACAAAATTGTAGGTTGTTGCCAAAATTGTTCCACCCGTTGATACAGCATACCATGCTACAGGATCGGAAGAACTTGCAGTAAGGGTTACGGAAGCAGGTCCGCAGGCATTCACATCAGAAACAGTTGGAGACGTAGCACTGTTGACAATGGCTTGTACCGGAGTGGCAGCGCTTGGGCATGTCGTTCCTGCAATAGCATAATACGTTGTGGTTGAATTCAGAAATGGCGTTGTAAAGGAAGAACCGTTGGCAAGCAACAATCCTCCGCTTGCTGCATCGTACCAGGAAATCGGATCGGAAGCTGTCCCGGTTAAATTAACGGTTCCGGGACCGCAACGCGTCACATCGCTTGCTGTTGGGGCGGAGGAAGTGCTATTGATGATTGCCTGAACAGGAATTCTTCCGGAGCATGCGCCAACCTGAAGATAATATGTTGTTGAGGTATTCAGTGATGGTGTTGTATAAGAAGTACCTGTTCCGAGCAATGTTCCTCCCGTAGGTGCATCGTACCATTCAAGGCTCTGAGAAGAGTTGGCCGTAAGTGTTACAGATCCATTTCCACAACGCGTTTTATCAAATGCTGTTGTGTTTCCTGTTCCAATTGTCGCGTCGACAGTCACACGGTTTGTTCCACAATTTTCATAGGGAACAAATACATACCAGTCATAGAAGTAGTAATAGAAATTCGGCCCTCCGCTGGAACCATAAATTTCAAGAGTTCTTGAAACGCTGTAAGGATAAACCACACCGGTATTGTTTCGGAACAATGCACCGCTACCTGAGCCGAGTCCAAGTTGGAAATCATTTCCGGGAGGGATGTCAAAGTCTAGATAAACACGACTTTCGCCGACAGGGATATTTACTGTTTTTGATTGCAATACTGTTCCGCCGGAATTTCTGAATTCAATTGTTCTGTTGCCGGCAGATGTAGCATACACTTTTACGGAGATGAGCCTGAAGTTTACACGGGAATCAAATTTTAAATAACCATTCGATGAGGTGCCACCTCCGCCGATTGTATTGTCAGACGGGGTTACACGGCTGCCTTTTCCTTTAAATGCCTCAACGTAATAGGTGGTAGTGGAACTGAGTGAAGGTGTTGTATAAGAAGACCCCGTTGAAACGAGATTGCCACCTGTAGATGCAGTGTACCAGAATAATGAATCGGCGGAACTGGCGGGTGTTGCACTTAGTTCAACAGTACCTGAGGAACAACTTAATCCGGAAACCGTTGTTGGGTCTGCTGTGTGTGGAAGAACTGTAACCTCCAGATAACTGGTATCATTTGTATAAGAAATATCATTCGTACGATGAATGATATATGCGGTGAGGTAGTATGTACCCGTTGTTGAAAAATTATAGGTTTGATCAAAAGTCAATTGTGTGCTCGTTCCCGGCAACAGAGAAGTGGTAAGGGTATCCTGGAGTGTGGTGATGGTTGTTCCATCGTTGATTTTTACTATTACCGGAACATTCGTTTCATTCGTCGCGCCATAATTCGTCAGGAGCATACTTATTCCAACGTTGTTGCTACGACAGACCTTATCCAGTGGAGCAATGAAATTATCTATCGCTACATCTTTTGAAACTCCCCCGGCCGGTCCAAGTTTGACCAATGCAAAATTCTGTTTGTTACTTGCGTTGCGGAAATATCCGAATTCAGCATATCCACCGTCTGAAGTTTCGATTCCACGATAAGCATGGTCATGGTAAGCACTTCCATAACTATAATTTGTCCATTCTACATTTCCATTAACATCTGTTTTGACCAGATAGTAATTCGGATTGATGAGATTAAAACTCCGGGTGATGCCGGCCATTACATATCCTCCATCAGAAGTGTTTTCAATAGTTTTTCCACCGTCCTTTTTGGTTCCACCATACACTGCAGTCCATAATGTATCTCCGTTCGTATCGGTCCGGATCAGCCAGATGTCTGTATCTCCCAGTCCGTTGGCCAGACTATCAGCATCACCAAATAACAAATATCCTCCGGTTGCAGCGATTTGAACATAGTGCGCTTCCTGTAAGCCACCATTCGCATAGGTTTTTTCCCATTGAACATTTCCATTCGCATCCGTCTTCACCATATAAAAATCTCCGTCGAGATTTCCATAGCTATAGGTTTGGCCACCGATAATAAATCCCCCATCAGCAGTTTGTTGAATGGAATTACCAATTTCATAAGACTGACCACCTATATTTTTTGTCCAAAGGGAATCTCCGTTCGAATCCAGACGAACCAGATAGATATCGTAATATTGAGTTCCTGCAGTGTAGTTAATTCCAACAGCAGCGTAGCCACCATCCGAAGTCTGAACAACTGCTTCCAATTCCTGTAAACCGGAATCTCCCAGCGTTTTTGACCAGGTCTGGATCCCGTTTGCATTGGTTTTAATCAGCCAACCGTCGTTGCCGCCGGAACCGTTTGAACCTGTGAAACCGGCAATGATGAATCCCCCATCTGTCGTTGGTTTCACCATATTCCCGAAGTCATACTGTGTTCCTCCAAAAGACTTATTCCAAAGGGTATTACCATAGGCATCTGTTCTTACCAGCCATACATCAGCCTGTCCGTTACTATAGGTATTGGTCATTCCGGTGAGAATGAATCCGCTGTCTGGCATTTGTTCCATCCAGCGTCCATCTTCATCGTATACACCGCCGTATTCTTTGCTGAATGCAATTTGCGCCTGCCCCGAAAAACTGAGGGTTATCAACAGGGAAAGCAATGAGATTGAGAATAATTGTTTCATATGGTTTGAGAGAAGTAGTTTTTTACAAAAATAGTTGATTATTAAGGTTCTAGTGTGCGAATTATGTAAAAAGAAATTAACAATGGGTTAACGGAGCTTTTTCTTCATTTAATCTCCCAAAGCAGTCATGGACAAGCGTTTCCCTGCAAACGCGGGAAATATTCAAACAGAATTAAGGCATGCTGAAGATTCTGTCATTTTACGACTTTTTCTTACAAAAGTTATGTAAGAATTTAATTTGAGAACCAAATTAACAAAAACAAATCTGGAGTCATTTTGGTTCAAAATCAACCGAAATTTTTACAGGAGTTTAGAGCTCATTTACCTGCCTGTAATTGTTAATTTTCAATTATTTTAAACGCGTTGTTGTTCCCGGCCATGTGTGATTATCTTTGTGTGGATTAAGGCGAATGTTGATGAGAGCACTATTTATTTTTTTCCTGCTTCTTCCCATTATTGTGTTTTCACAAAACCCGGTTCCGAATCCCGGATTTGAATTCTGGTCACAGGGGGAACCTGATGAATGGCGTACAAACAATTCATTACCGACTCAAATTACTATTCAGTCAACAGGTGATGCGAATTCTGGCAATTCCGCGGCGGAGGCAAACGTTATAGATGTTTCCGGAACAAACGTTCCTCCCTTTTTGAGTGCCGAAGGTGCTGATGGGACAGGATTTCCAGTGACCATTGACTATACGACACTGCAATGCTGGTACAAAGCAAATTTGGTTGGAGGAGACGAGCTCATTGTTTCAGTGGTGATGTATGATGATTCTGCAAACGCCATTGGCTCTGCGGATGTTGCCATCACTGTTTCAACAACCGCATATACCCTGCTCTCCTTACCTATCAACTACCCTGTTTTCACGAATGTTTCTTCCTGCATCATTCAGTTTATAGCTGCCGATCCTTCCGGTACTGGTACTGCCCATTTGGGAACTTCTTTTATTATTGATGATGTTGAATTAACCGGGATTAATAGTATCGGATCCGAAAATCAAAATTTATTCCTCAGTGTTTATCCAATTCCTGCAAGCGATTTTTTAACGATTGATTCGGATTTGTTTCAAGAAGGTTCAGTTGAGATTTCTGTACTGGATGTTTTGGGAAAAATTATTGTTCAGGAAGTGGTTCAAATCTCAAAATATAACAACGACAAAGTGAGAGTCAATTTGCCGGAAATGTCTGCCGGATTGTATTTTTTACAACTAAACCTGGGAAAGTTCAGAGCATCGAAAAAGATTTTTGTGTCAGGAATATAATATTAACACTTGCCAAAATGGTTTTTTTCTGAAATCTCTTGAAAGGTATCCCCTTCATTGAAATACAGTTTTACGGTTTCTCCTTTTTTATTTAATTTCGGGAAAAATCTGATTCAAAGCTCTTTATGGGCTAAGAAGTTGATTTTAGCTCTCCGAACACTGCTTTGTAATTGAAGCGTAACAAACTAAAAATCAAAACAATACAAATGAAAAAACTCTACTTTTTACTCTCATTTTCAGTATTCACCCTGGCTGCTTTTGCCCAAAATCCGGTTCCTAATCCTGATTTTGAATCCTGGACCGGTAGCACGCCCAATAGTTGGAGTGTTGTGTCCGCAGCCAATACAGTTACAAAGGCAACACCCGGATATGCATCCGCATCCGCTGCAAAATTAACAGCAGTTGTTACATCAGGGGTTCCGATTCTTTCCTCCGCAAACAATGGATTTTCTGTTTCCCATGGTTACAGCAATCTCGAATTGTGGTACAAAGCATCTTTTGTAGGATCGGATGTATGTAATATTTCTGTTTCATTTCTGGATGGTAGCAACCAGACAATTGGCGCCGGTTCAAAAGCAGTTGGAACAAGTACAAGTACGTTCACTCACGTAATTGTTCCGATAACCATTACAGGCACACCGGTTAAATGCCAGATTATTTTTACAGTGATCAATCCAAATGGTGGTATCGTAATTGTGAATCAGGGATCAACAATCACCATCGATAATGTTCAGCTTACAGGTGTTATCGGAATCGATGAATTGAAAGAAGGATCTGATCTTGTGGTGTATCCAAACCCCGTTCAGAATTTATTGCAAATGCAGGTGACTACAACTCCGGGTGAAAAGATTACCTGGAAGTTAACGGATCTTTCCGGTCGTCTCGTTGCCCAAAAACAATCAGAGAATTATTCAGCAGCTCAATTGAAAGACGAAATGATTCTTCCTGATCTGTCAAAAGGATTGTACATTTTCAGCATGGAATCCGATACCAGAAGAGCAACCAGAAGAGTGGTTGTAGAATAATCAGTCACAAAATAGTAAATAGCGAAGGGTGAAGGTAAAGAGTGGTAATTTTAAAATTACCACTCTTTACTCTTCACCCTTCTTCCTTTACTCTTCACACTTAATGCACTTCCGTCACCTTGTATTCGTCGGCAAGTTTGCGCTGAATATCTCCGGGAACGGGAGCGTATTCCGCGAAATGTCCGGTATAACTTCCACGACCTTGTGTTATGGATCGCAGGGAAGTGGAATATTTATCAAGTTCGGATAATGGTGTACGGGCTTTGATCACCTGGTATTTGCCTTTGGAGTCCATGCCCATGATGATGGAGCGACGGGTTTGAAGATCCGTTACCACATCGCCCATGAGTTCTTCGGGCACCAGAATTTCCACATCATAAATTGGTTCCAGAATTTTAGGATCGGCCTGATGGAATGCTTCTTTGAATGCCATCATTCCGGCGATCTTGAAAGAAATGTCATTGGAATCAACAGGATGCATTTTTCCGTCATAGACAATCACACGAATATCGCGCACATAGGAGCCTGTAAGCGGTCCTTCGTGCATTTTTTCCATGACACCCTTTTGGATAGAAGGAATAAAACGCTGGTCGATAACTCCACCCACAATACAATTGTAGAAAACCAGTTTACCACCCCAGGGAAGTTCGATGATTTCTTTTTCGCGAACATGGTGTTCTGTTGGCTCTGGCATTCCATCATGGAAAGGTTCGATTTTCATATACACCTCACCAAATTGTCCGGCGCCACCACTTTGCTTTTTGTGTCGGTAAGAGGCCATCGCGTGTTTCTGGATCGTCTCACGATAAGGGATTCTTGGTTTACCAAATTCAACTTCGAGATGATAGATCTTTTCAATTCTCCATTTCACTACATTCAAATGCAATTCTCCTTGACCGCCTAAGATGACCTGACGTAATTCACGGGAATATTCAATTGTTACCGTTGGATCTTCCTGATGGATTTCTGCAAGAACACCACCAAGCTTTTCATCGTCGGTTTTGTTTTTTGCAAGAATAGAAACACGCAGTCGTGGTTCAGGGAAATGAATCGGATCAATGATGATATTCTTTCCCGCTGCACACAAAGTATGATTGGTAAATGTATCTTTTAATTTAAGTGTGGTTCCGATATCTCCGGCAGTCAGTTTAGTGATAGGATTTCTGTTTTTGCCATCCATGATGAATAGCTGGTTCAGTCTTTCGGAATGACCGGTGTTTACATTGACCAGATCCATTCCTGTGCTTACTTCACCTGACATTACTTTAAAGAAAGATAATTTTCCCAGATGCGGTTCGATCAAAGTTTTGAAAACAAAAATTACAGGAGGCCCTTTTGGATCACAGGGAAGGTCTTTTCCATCTTCAGTTTTTTCAGGGAAAAGTTCTGTTGCTGAAGGAGCGACATTGTCAATGAATCCCATCAAACGACCGCTTCCCATGTCTTTCTTCGCGCTCAGGCAGAATACAGGATACACATCGTGGTGTAACATTCCCATTTTCAAACCTTGTTTTAATTGATCCTCATCAAGAGTTCCTTTTTCAAAAAACAATTCCATGAGTTTCTCGTCGTTCTCAGCGGCTTTTTCAACGAGAATATTGTGTAATCGGTTAGCTTTTTCTATTTCCTCCGCGGGGATATCCAGCTTTTGTGGCTTGCCACCGGTTGGCGGAAATTTATACATCTTCATCGTTAAAAGATCGATGATGGAATCAAAACTTTCTCCCTGAGTCAACGGATATTGCATGACGGTAATCGCGTTTCCGAAACGAGCACGCGCTTGTTCAAGGGTCAGATCGAAATCCGCTTTTGCATGATCAACATGGTTCACTGCAAAGAGAATAGGCTTCTGAAACTTCTCCACATAATTCCAGATCAGTTCGGTGCCAACTTCAACTCCGTTTTCCGCGTTCAGCATCATTACAGCGGTATCAGCAACGCGCAGAGCGCTGATCACTTCACCAATGAAATCATCAAGTCCGGGAGTGTCAATGATGTTGATTTTATAATCTTTCCACTCGGTATGCATCGTAGTCGCATACACTGAACTGTTGCGTTCGTGTTCTACTTCGTGGTAATCCGAGACCGTATTTTTTTCTTCGACGGTACCACGACGATTGATGAGTCCGGCTTCGAAGAGCATGGCTTCCGCGAGGGTGGTCTTGCCGGATTTCGAAGCCCCGACCAGAACTACATTTTTAATGTGCTTATCATCATAAACTTTCATATGCGTATGTTTTAATGTTAGAAATTATAATTGCAATAAATTATGAATACAGAAGAATGGCGGTCTGTGAAATATCCGGAAATGAAAATGTGCAATGAAAAAAGCAGGATAAAATAATCGCCGTAAGGAATTGCTTTTTAATTATTCAGCAAAGGTGGTTCAGCGCCTGGGCTCATAAAAAATGGATTACCAGTTATTGAATAGCTAAATTTAATGGTTTTCTTTAATAACACACAAAGATTTTTATCATAAAAAAAATGTTAAATCGATGATTTTTCCGGGTAGGTAATTTTTATTCGAATCTTATATTCCTCCCTGTTTTTCAATGGACATAGGTCTGGAAGCCGCATCCGGAGCGGTTTTCCGCAATTCTTTTGCTTTTAAGGCCAAATTAAACGCTGTTGAGATGAAGGTTATAGGGAACGAATCCAACAAATATCACTTACTTGTGTGTACAGGATCGTAAATTTGCCTTCCTGAATTGTAAAACCCGGATGTCAGACACAACACAAACCCCCGCCGCCCCTAACGTAATCCTAGCGATTGGTTCCATGAAGTGCCCGGCTTGCCGGAAAGGGGAAATTTTTAAAAACACAAATCCATACCACCTGAGCCAAATGGGGGATATGCATGAGAAATGTTCTGTGTGTGGTGAGAATTTTCGTCATGAGCCCGGATTTTACTTTGGTGCCGCTTACGTCAGTTATGGCTTAATGGTAGCGTTTCTTGTTGGTATTGGCCTGCTTTATTACCTGGTGTTCCGGGAGATTGGTGACCACATGATGCGATTACTTAGCATAGGTGCTGTATCGGCGGTAATGATCGCTCCTGTTATTTTCAGATATTCCCGTATTATTTATCTTTATATTATCGTGAGATACAAGGGCACAAAAGTGCAGTCAGGCAAATAAAAAAAAGAAATTATTCAGCGCCCGGTCATACCTGACAGGAATTTGATTTGAGGCTTTTATAATTTGCACAAAGATGTCGAAGAAGAAAAAAACAGAAGCTAATCTTGTTGCTTTACGATTGCAACGCAAGTTGGCTATGCAAGAAGGCTTTTACGATGGAAGGTTCAGGGAAAAGACGGTGAAGGATAAAAAAAGGGAAGCCAAACGCCGATGGGCGAGAGATCATTCGAACCGGGAAGAATAACTGTTAATCAGAAGTGATAACCAAATCCTGCTTGTGCAAAGCGGGGAGCCATGTCGATATAACCCGGTGTATAAGCGGAGGATTCATCGGTTTTGATATTGATCCAGTGATTTCTGTCGTAATGCCACATCAGGCTGGCACTGACACCAAATACCCATCCGGATTCACCAATGCGCCAGTTTAAGCCGAAATAAATTCCGGCGGCTTTTGCTATTCCTCCCTTAATTTCACTGATTCCAATACTGTCTTTTGCCATTTCTGTAACGGCTACATCTTCTGATCGCATACCCATCAATGTTACTCCGAGGACCGCTTCATTCTGACTATGATAGGGCATCTGGAACATGGTGTATGGATCAGTACCATTAAAGGAAAGCATGAGTGTGCCTCTCAGCATTTGAGTAGGAGTGATACCAAGTCTAAATTTTGTGCTCTCAGATTTAGCATTCAACTCAGATTCCATATAACTGCCTGCCAACTGTAATCCCAGAACGGCACCTCTCATTCTGATCGCGTCAAAATTTACAGCGACTTCCGGCATCGCAGAATAATAGGGTTTAACAAACCAGCCTCCATTCCCGAAAATATTATCCTTAAGCCACATTTGTGCTTCATAATCCGGATTATTGGCAAGAACCCCATACTTGGCGGTCCAGGTCCAACGGGTCCTTTCTCTCCAGGTCACTTGTGCAAGGGATTGGTATGAAAGCAGACTTAAAAAGCCAAATAGTACAAAGAGCCGGATTCGTGAATTGGTTTTTGGAAAAATATTGGTTGTATGTCGCAGAATTGCAGTCATTCGGTTCTTCAGATTCGTTGGAGGGCCAAATGTACCTAAAAATTAAATTGCAAGAACTCCCGGAATTCAATTCTGTTTTGAGTTTTTCACATAGCACCGGTTCTTAATTTAAACAACGCGAGTTGTGATAACGCCTGTTCAATTGAAGGCAATAAAAAAGCGGCCCACCCCTGAGCCGCTTTGCCTTTGAAAATATGATGTACTGTTTTTTATCTTATCGCAAGACCGAGAATCCAGGAGAAGGCAACTGCCGCGATGAAGAATTTAAGAAGTGATTCTTTGCTGAGCATGATTTAGGATTTTGAAATCTTATTACGGGAACTGTAAGGTTTGGTTACAAATTTACTCGGATGCAAGATCTTAGCCGCCCCCTTTTGACCAAGCTTACAAGAAGCAATCTAGGTTTTTTTATTCATTTTGCAAATTTTATTGTGTTTCCAGTTTCAATATAGCCCGGGAAATTGGAGATAATCTGGAGGATAGAAACAAATTAGGCAAAGCCTTGCCGGAGAATTTTTTAATATTATTTCTGTAACCTGTGGGTTTCTCTGCTAAATGTGTTATTTCAATAACGTAGAATTTGGCTTGTCATTCCATAAAAAATACCGTAATTTGAAGAAGCATTCTATTGCGGAAGCCTGCCTGTACAACAAGGGTACGGTAGGATGATCTTCACGACGGATCGCCAGGATTTTAACAGTTCAGCTTTAATTCAGACACCAAAATCAAGTATGATTAGTTACGACCAGTTCAAGCAACGTCTCGCGACCATTCGTCGTGCGGAGACAAAAGGGGGTGGAGGCAGTTACAGGAACATCCGGATTTCGGGAGAATATATGTTGCTTGACAGAGAAAGTTCAGGTAACCAGGAAAGAATCAGTCTTCGTGAATTGTATGAACTCTACAGACAGAATGAAGCTATTGACACAAAAATCGCGGGAAAATTCATTTCCGGTCGTGTATTTTCTCCTGCTGTCGCAGTATTGATTTCAGCCGGATTATTTGATGCGAAAGGAAAGAAAATAGAGAAAATTGAAAAGGTGGAAACTACGGCAACGGTACCTCCACCACCTATGCCGGTACGTGATGATGATGAATTGGAAGACAGCAACGATGAAGGGCGCTTTTTCCAGGCATTGCGACAGGTGATTGGCAAAGAAGAATTGTATGCAAAATCACTGGGCAAACATTTGCAGGCAGGATTCCTCACACTTCCACGTCAAATTGAATTCGCAGACCTCACTCCCGCATTGAGTGAAATGATGAAACAGATCAATAGTGTATTGATGAAAGATGGCGATGCAGGAAAGGGGACGCTTGTAGCAAGACTGGATGGATTTGTTTACAAACATCCTGTGTTGGGGACGCGCATTGTTGAATTCGACGAGGAACAACATTTTACTCCTGCAAGAAAAGAGACTTTGAAATTGTTGCAAGGACATGTTCAATCTGTTTACATCAAAGACTATCTTGAACTTTGCGATAATCTGGATTATTTCAACCAGTCAGTACTTCCCAAACATCGCGTTCGCCTGACTCTCGAGCAACTGCCAGAATCATTCGCTGCATTTCAAAAACTGCTGGTGGACGAAGGCGTTAAGGAAATGGGATTCGTTGCCCGTAAGGCCGGCTTTTTATTTTTAGGTGGAAGGGTTGCTCAACGCGCCTATTATGACACACTTCGTGACATCGCGCATTTACTACCGAACAATCGCCGTTTGCTTGAGCCCATCCGTATTTCTAAATATGAAATCGAAAAGATCACAGGGAAAAAGATGGAATCATCTTCTATCAACATTCTTGCAGACGCGATTCGAAAGGTACTTGAGGAAAAATACGCGTTCGTAGAGCAACCTGAATTTTAAAGGAATTGCACCAGCATGCTTTTGCCGATGCCTGAAATTATACCGCTGAAATTATCAGACCTATCCCGAAAGGTCTCTCAGGCGATAAAGCAGAATTTTGGTGAAGAATTTTTTTGGGTAGTTGCCGAAATTTCAGGACATAAGTTTTATCCCAACCAGGATCGTCATTATTTCGAATTTGTCGAAAAGCTGGAAGGTTCTTCTATTGAAACGGCCAAGCTGAAAGGGATCGCATGGACTCAGGGTGCACAGGCGATCAGGCTTTTTGAGACTGAAACCGGGCAGACTTTTACCAATGGCCTTCAGATTCTTGCAAAGGTAAAACTGGATTATCACATCATCTTCGGTTTGCAGTTGATTTTGCACGATATCGATCCGTCTTTTACACTTGGCAATCTGGAAAAGCAAAGAAGACAAACACTGCTCAGGCTTGTTCAGGAAAATCCGGATTTTATTCGATTGGAAGATGGAGAATATCTTACTCTTAACAAAGAACTTTCATTTCATTCAGCGATACAGCACATCGCGCTGATTGCATCTCCCAACTCTGAAGGATACACAGATTTTATTCATACACTCAGGAACAATCAGCACGGCTATACATTTGATGTAGATAATTTTTACAGCTCGGTTCAGGGTGCTGAAGCGGAAAGAGAATTAATACAAACACTGATTTCTATATTTAATACCCAAAAAGCCTATGACGCGGTTGTGCTGATTCGGGGAGGTGGCGCAAAAACTGATTTCCTTGTTTTTGATACTTACAATCTTAGCAGAGCTGTTGCCAAATTTCCGATTCCTGTCATCACAGGTCTCGGGCATCATAAAGATGTGAGTATTGTTGACCTCATGGCGCATACCAATACGAAAACCCCTACCAAGTCGGCAGAATTTATCATCTCCCACAACCGCAGGTTTGAAGAAGGAATTCTGGATTTCAGACAGAGAATCATTTTTAAATCACAGCAATTGATAGCTGCTCGTCAGCAAATGGTGAGCGCGTTGAATTCAAAACTCAGTGATCGGGCAAAAAATCTTCTCTCTGTACACAAAGAGCAATTGCATTTATACAGGCAAACGGTTGTAGACGAGACCAAAAATATTTTGTATTCAAAACACAGGGACCTGGATCAGGAACTGAATCGTTTTAGCACCCGCCCCTGGATGATTGCCTCTAACTGCAAAAACGACCTGACACACATGAGTGAACGATTGCAAAGTTTCACTGGTCGGTTTTTAGAACAACAGGCAAATGAAATAGAACATTATGTTTCACTGATCCGCATATTAAGTCCATCCAGTATCTTGCAACGCGGATTTGCTATCGTTAAATCTGAAGGGAGAATAGTGAAAGACGCCGGCACAATTCATCCGGGGAGTGAAATTACAGTGACCATGGCGGATGCAGAAATGCTTTCCACAGTAACCAAAAAATCAAAACCGAATGGAGACCCCTTTAACATATGAGTCGGCATACAGTGAGCTCAGGAAAATTGCTTCGGAAATAGAAGAAGAATCAGTGAGTGTGGATGCCTTAGCAGAAAAAGTCAAACGTGCATCAGAACTTATTCAATTCTGTCAGTCAAGATTGCGGGCTACCGAACAAGAGGTGAACAAAATCCTGAAACAAATGGAAATGAAAAAAGGAGCCGGAGAGTAGATCCATGGAAGGGAAGTACAAATTGAACCGGTTTTTTTGCCGACAAAATTAAAGGGTTCACCTATTTTTCTTTGAATCCGGGATGGATATCATTTGGATAATGCAAATTCTGTGTAATTTGTACCATCCTTTTAAGTTTGAGGAAAGGAATTAGAAATACACAATTAATACTGCGATTCAATGAACAATTCGGGGGGGTCAGAATTTGTACGTACAGTTATCGGTATAGCCATTTTTTTACTGGTGCTGTTTAACGTACTGGTTTTGCTTGGATAATTCGTCCGCAACAACCAACAATTTTACGATACATGGGTTTTTTCAGGAATCCATCCGGGGTCACTTACCCCTTATTTCACCGGTAAAACAATTGCTTTTCAATCCTGGTCCCTGTACCAATTTACACTTCTTGTGAGAATCATGATGGTCGCAAGGATGATGAACAATCCGATACTTCCCAGTAACAAAGCGTAATCTTCCAGCTGCAGGAGTGAAAAGAAAAATCCGTACAACAACATGAGCAGGACGGAAAAAATTCCTGTGAGTTTGTTGTTTTTGAAAATATGTTTTGCGTAGAAGGTGATTAGGGAAAGAATCAGCAAACAGGAGAGGAGGTAGGCCAGGTTGAAAGACAAGTGTTCCGAAATCGACAGCAATAAAACATAGAATAGACACACTGCAAACCCTACCAGTAAATATTGTATCGGATGAATCCTTCGTTTGTTGATGACTTCTACGAAGAAGAAGGTCAGGAAAGTGATGATCACAAACATGAGGCAGTATTTAACAGACCGCATTGTTTTCAGGTATTCGTCAACGGGCAAGAGTAATCGCACACCAAAAGAACCGGAATCATTTTGTCCTGAAATTGTATAGTTATCATCCTGCATTTCGGATAAATTGCCGATGAAATTCCCTGTTCCCTGCTGAGGATAATTTCTGTTGAGTTGAAGCACTTTCCACTGCGCATTAAATCCATTGTTACGTACAGAATGAGTATCCGGAAGGAAAGACCCTTCAAAACTCGGATTGCCCCAATTGGAATTAATCGCAACAGTTGTCACTTTACCAAATGGCAGAAATGAAAGCCCTGAGCTGCCATTCAGGTTTACCTTGAAATCAAAATCAAATGCTTTCAAAGAGGAGAGAGGATAATGGAAACTAAGTCCGGATGAAAATAAATCGTGGGTAGGAATGCCCGGACCAAAAGTGAAAGTTGAATCGTTGAGGCGACAAACAATGTCATCATTTATACCTCTTAAGTCTGAAATACCAACGGAAATAAAAGCTTCATCAAGCAAGCAATTGGCTTCAGTCAGTCCGGCAGCTTTGATGTCCGGAATTCCAAACTTTCCCTTTACTTCCAATTGGGTATTGTATAAAACCACTACATAAATTCCCCGATGACGTTGTTCGGGATTCACATCTCCGGAAACACTCAGTTCATCGGGCAGAAAATGAGCATACCGTTTTTCACGTACTATAGTTCCCTTTTCATCCTTTACATCTACCAGGTAAGGAATGCTTAAAACAGGTCCGCCCAGTGTTTGCCGGTTTCCCCATTTAGAACTCACTTCCTGAATCGCCTCATTTCTCACATCCTGCCGTTCCCGGATAAGAGAAGTCAGCATCGAAGTCGGAATCAGCAGGATCAATATCAGAACCCCGATCGATAATAATTTGAGGGTAATGGATCTTTTGATCCATTCATTGATGCGGTCAAAAAGTGAGTTTTTTTCCATGATAGCAGAATTAACTGACGAATTCGGATATTATTTTAACATTTAGGATAATTTAACCTTCCCTTTTGCTCTCATGAGAGGTACTCAGCTTTGCCTGATTGACAAGGATTTGAAAGGTTGAAGTAATTATTAATTATCATATTTTTGAAATCATTTCCACTAATAGTAAATGACAATATAAAGCTCGTGTTTTTAGTAATTGATATTAAACGGGGGCACAAAATTATATAAAGAAATTCCCTTCGCTGTAAACCAAACAGGCATAAGCGACGTGTTACTAAGAAAGACCAAAACCAGGACTCCATGAAAAAAGTATTACTTCTTCTCTTCTTTGCCTTTTTTGCATTAGGCTCGAAATCTCAAAACTGTAATTTCTTTTATACGCAAGTGCCGGGAGCAACTGCAACGCAGTTTAACCCTTACACTACATTTCCAATGCCTCAGTTTACTCTTTTGTGGGATTTTGGGGATGGAACAACTTCTACTGATCCGGCACCCCTTCATATATACAATGGTACCGGACCGTTTAATGCTTGTTTATATGTTTCTGATTCAAGTGGGATTGTTTGCAGTTCATGCACCACTGTTGTGATGAACAATAGTTCTTGTCTAATTTCATATGTAGTGGATTCAACCACGAACCAGGTGACATTTGTAACAAACACACAAGGATCTAATATTTCAACCTGGGATTTTGGTGATGGTAGTCCAACTGCAACAGGTTCAACAGTGACGCACACTTATGGTTCCACTGGATTGTTCACCGTTTGTGTTTCAGAAAATGATTCTGCAACGGGAACCTTGCTCTGCAGTTATTGTTTGCAGATTACGATTAATCCGACTTCCAGTCCTTGCAGTTTCACCTCCACTGCAAATTCCCCGGGGCAACCGAACCTTGTTACATTTTTGGCTTCAGCATCCAGTGCGGTTTCATACAGCTGGGATTACGGAGATGGTATCATAGGTACGGGCGGACCTTCCAATACACATACTTATGCTCAAGCGGGAATGTATCAGGTTTGTCTGACAACAGTTGATTTTTTAGGAACCACTTGTTCTTATTGCTCTTTCGTCAATATCATTCCAAATACAAATAACTGTTTTTGGACCGCGACTCCCGGAACATCACTCTCTGTTCAATTTAACGGACTCCCGGCTTATCCGGGATCTGCAGTTACCTGGGATTTTGGAGATGGAACTGTAGCGGCCGGTAATCCTGTTTGGCATACATATTCACTTCCCGGAACATACACAGTTTGTATGTCAGAATTGAATTCAACCGGAAATCCAATTTGTTCCTATTGTGATGTAGTGACCGTAAGCGGAAACGGCAGTTGCGCCTATACATATTCGATTGATTCGGTAAATGCATTCAATTTAACCTTCAGCGCAGTACCGGGTAACGCATCATCAAGCATTGAATGGGATTTTGGAGATAACACTACCGGTTTCGGTAACAATGCTGTTCATGTTTACTTAACTGCAGGAGTCTACAATGTTTGTATGACCGAAAGAGATTCCGCGAACAATATCGTTTGTCAATATTGCAATCAAATTTCTGTTACCGGAGCAATCGGAAACAACTGTACATTCTTATATACACCTGATCCGATGAATCAGGGTATGATTAATTTCATTGCCAATCCGGGATCTCCGGCAAGTCTTATAACATGGTCATTTGGGGACGGCTCTGCCGGATCCGGTACTAACCCTTCACACACTTATGTTACTCCCGGCGCATATACCGTTTGTATGAATGAAGTAGACGCTTTCGGAACGGTACTTTGCACGTATTGCCAGGTGATTCCGGTAACAGGAGGAGCAACGTGTTCTTTCAGTGCAATAGTGGATTCTCTGCAGTCGAACCTTGCGTATTTTAATTTCAATACCAACTCTTCCAATAGCCTTGTCAACTGGGACTTCGGCGATGGCAGTGCAGGAATGGGTGCAAGTACATCACATATTTATCCTTTACCGGGAGTTTATAATGTATGTGTAACTGAGATCAATCAGTCTACCGGTGTTACACTGTGTTATACCTGCCAGGTTCTTTCAATCAATTTTGTTCCTTCTTGTTCATTCACAGCGATTCCTGATCCGGCAAATCCAAATGCACTTACTTTAACAGCGAACGTCGGTGCAGGCAACATAGCTTCATGGGATTTTGGCGATGGTTCAGTGGGAACAGGTTCTCCGATCCAGCATGTGTATGCTCAGCCCGGAATATATCATATCTGTTTGTATGAAGTAGATACATTGCCATTGACTACGCTTTGTATTTCCTGCATGGACATTACAGTTGGCAATGTATTCCCTACCTGCAATGCTAATTTTGTGACCACTGCACTCGGACTGACCGGCTATTTCATTGATCTTTCTGTTGGAACAAGTCCTTCAACGTCCTACACATGGTCATTTGGAGATGGTACATCTTCATCCAGCCGATTCCCTCAACATGTCTATGCTGCTCCGGGAACATACAATGTATGTCTTGATATTGCCGACAATTCCTGCACGGATCAATTCTGTTCAACAATTGTTGTAGACACCGCGATTTCTACACCGGGTGCTTGTCAGGCGTATTTTGTTTCGCTTCAACTCGCACCGTATCAGGTTGCCATTGTGAATCTGAGTAATGGACTGAATCTGAATTTTGCATGGGACTTTGGCGATGGTACCACTTCGAACTTACCATACCCGTCACATTTCTACAATTCTTTCGGAACCTACAATGTATGTCTGACAGTATCTGACAACAGTGGTTGTACCAGTACTTATTGCGATACACTTTCAGTAGATTCTCTTGGTAACATCTTCCGTGGCATGAATGGATTTACGGTGAATGTACTTTCTCCGGCTCAGCTTACAGGAGTATCCGAATCACCTGAATCTACTCCATTCGTTGCTTACCCGAACCCTGTGCTTGAAGAATTGACCATTGCTTTACCGGCAACTGTTACCGGAAATATAAGTTACCGCATCTTTACAGTTCAGGGTGCTGAAGTGAGCCACGGCAATCTCACAAAAGGAATCGCGAAACTTTCCGCGAACATGTGGGAAGCCGGAATTTACCTCCTTGAAGTAACAACCGAGGCCGGTTACAAGAGCTATCGCCAGATCATCAAGCAATAAAGCAAACCGACGATTTTCACATCAGGATGAGGGAGAAGTCCCTCATCCTTTTCCCTTTCTCCATGAAGCCGTCTCCCGAATTATTGGAACGTTGCTGTACAGATGACAGGAAAGCGCATTACGAACTTTATACAGTTTGTTTTAGTTTTCTGATGTCGGTATGCAGACGGTATTATGTGAATAAGGAAGACATGCAATCGGCCCTGAACCAGGTCTATGTGAAAATGATCCGAAACATGCGCAGCTACATCAAGAAACAGGACACAGTACCTTTCGAATTGTGGATGCGAAAAATTGCGATTAACCATGTTGTGGATGAATTCAGGAAAAATAAAAAATTCCGGGAGCAAATAGACCTCCGTGACATTCATGAAAGCGAAGAGCTTCATCCATCAACACAGCCCCATCTTGAAGCGGAACAACTGGAACAAATTCGTGATGCGATCGGGCAGTTGTCAGAAATGAACCGGGCTGTATTTAACTTGTTTGTTGTCGACGGTTACGGTCATGATGAGATCGCGGAGATGCTAAAAATTTCGACAGGAACATCAAAGGCACATTTGCACAGGGCAAAAAAAAGACTGAGAGAACTGCTGGAGAATGAAAAGAAAAAAAATCAGTTCATCGATAATACCATATTCCAATGAAAGAGGAGCATGATGAAAACATGTTCGGCCCGGAGGATTCCTGGCCCGGAGCAAAGCAGGAGCTTGATCGTCATTTCAGAACAAAGCGATTCGTTTTTTGGATGACATCACTTTCCATTGCCGGAATTCTTATTCTCGGCACATGGTTCTTGAGCAGGAACAACAATACTTCACAGACTGTTGAAAAATCAACATCCACAGAATCCGCTCAACCTACCGTTTCCTCCCGAACACAAACAGAAATTACGTCTGATGTCGACGTCGCACCAAGAGTTCAGACTTCCGGTACTTCCGAAGATTCAAAAACAGCTAATCATTCTTCATCTCCTTCTTCAAATAATTTTTCTCAAACAAATAGCAATGGATCTAATTCAGTAAAAAATCACGAATCTCCGGTTCAACAAAAATCGAAATTGCAGTCAGAAGAAGGTCCGGTTACTCTTGTTTCCTCTGAACTGAAGGCACAGCCAGTCATTCATTCAACAGAAAGTAAGTTCAATGCCGGTGAGCCCCAAGAAATCACAACCGATATTTCCGTATCTGAAAACTCAAAAACTTCATTGCTGGGTCAGGATCCCGGAAACATGATGACTTTTCAGGAACAGGCAAAAACTTCTCCTCTTGCATTGATTGTACCACTTGCCGGTAAACCTTTGGTAACAAATGCTACCAGTTTAATGATTGTATCCAATCAGGGATCCATTCTCCCTGAACCAAAATCATCCACACATGTGGAATGGTCGGCGAACATTTATGGTGGTGCGCATTATTTGTGGAAAGACATCCACAATGCTCCGGTGAAATGGATGAACAGAAGAAACGAAGAAGAAAAAAACATTGTTCTTCCTTCGATGGGCGCTTCACTGGCCGCTGCTATCAAATCATTTTCATTTTCAATTGGTGTTGAATATTCAACTTGGGGTGAAAAAGCGGATTATTCTCCCCGGAGCTGGCAGGAAGAAATTCAGCAGCGAGGCAACTGGCAAACCTATTTGTATTCTGCCGTCGATACTGATACAGCTTATTTTTCCGGTAACCAGTATTTTCTCCAAAATACTGTTCAAAGGATGGACAGTAATTACATCACAATTGTAGATACTCTGTATGGAGAGAAATACGATGCAAGCATTGTCGCCGCGAATGGCATTAACCGGTATTGGTATGTTGAAGTTCCTGTTGAATTAAGCTATAAGCATTCATTTGGGAAATTGGGACTTGGTGCTTCTGCAGGCATTTCGCCGGCATGGCTGGTTTCTAAAAAAGGAAATTATCTGAAGCAGAATATGGAAGGTGTTGAAACTATTCAGTCTGCCGGAGCCACGAATGCGATGATCGTGAATGGTCGCCTTAGTCTTGATGTTTATTATGCCATTCTTCCACGGTTGAATATTGTCCTAAGACCTCAGGTGAAAGGAAATTTGCAATCGGTGTTCTCCTCTGATTCGGGTTTTGAACAAAAGTATAAGGGTGCCGGAATTTTATTCGGCATCAATTATAAGTTGAATTAAGTTGAATTAAGTTGATTGTTTGTTGATTAATTTCCCCCTAGTGCGTAAAGGCCGGACCCCCATATCCGGCTTTTGCTTTTTACCAGGGTGGAGTTGCTTACGTATTCCAATGATTCTCTTGTAAAAAACACACAAGTGTATGGACTGAACCCAGCTTCTGCTTTCATTTGACTGCTTTTTAATAAATTCGTCAGACACGATTTGCCATGAAAAAAATTCTGCTTTTTTGTTTTGCACTTCTCGTTCAATCAGCATTTGCTCAAACGAACGAAACCTTCCATGATTTCAATGCCGTAACCATCCGCGGGGATTCAATTTCATTATCCGATTTTGCCGGTAAAAAATTATTGGTGGTGAATACAGCATCCTATTGCGGCTTTACTCCACAGTATGCCGACCTCGAAGCGTTATACCAACAATATGGTGGTCCGACTTTCGAAATTATTGGTTTCCCGTGTAATGATTTCGGTGGACAAGAGCCCGGCACAAATGGTTCAATTGATACGTTTTGTACCGGAAACTATAACATCAGTTTTCAAATGATGTCACGCATATCTATTGCCGCGCCTGACACTGCTGAAGTTTATAAGTGGTTACAAAATGCTTCCCGCAATGGTATTGCTGATGCGCCTGTAGCATGGAATTTTAATAAATACCTGATTGATGAAGCCGGCCATTGGATCGCATACTATCCTTCTGCGGTGAACCCTTTGGATCCGTTGATTGTGAATTGGGTTTTGTCTCCCAACACAACCAATGTGGACAAAGCAGAAAATAATCAATCTCTAAAATTGGTATCCAATCCTGTAAAAGGGAGAGCTGAAATTGAATTTCTCTCTGGTTCAGAAACCAATATTTCTATCGAGCTATTCAGTATTGACGGAGTCAGTGTTTTTTCTTTACCTGTACAAAAAATTCAGAAGCAGCAACACCTGATTATTCCCGTGGATCAGCTGCCTGACGGGATTTACTTTTTGAAAGTAAAGAATTCAGAACGTGTACAACAAATCCTCCGACTTGTTGTTGTGAATAATTGATAATAGCCGCTTTTAAAAATATATCTTTCGGGTGATCGCGTTTTGACTATTGCTGACAGTGATGTAATAAATCCCGGAATTGAGGGCGCTTCCATCCAGTTGCAATAAACTCATTCCTTTGCTCGACGCATGTGATCCGCTATAGATTATTTTACCGTTTGCGTCGTTCAGCTGATAAGTAACAATTTCATCCCTTCCATTATTTATGTAAATACGAAGTGATTGTTCTTTGGAGTCCGAAACGATATTCGCGACTTCAAAATTGTTTTTACCGGATTGAAAAGGGACCAGTTCCGAGTATTCAAAATGACCGTCGTAATCTGTTTGTTTTAACCTGTAGTAGGAAACACCTGAAAACGCATGTTCATCAGTATACCTGTACGTTATTGTTTGTGTTGAATTTCCTGCTCCTTTTACACGGACGGCTTCTTCGAAATTCATACCATCATGACTTCGTTCCAGGGTGAAATAATCATTGTTAGTTTCCGTAGCTGTTACCCATTCCAATCCGCAACCTTTTTCAACGGGATGGGCAGTGAATGATAATAATTCTATCGGCAAAGGTGATCCGATAGTGATTGGAATAGTTGTTATTTGTCCATCCGGATTCGTGATGGTGATCGTATATGTTCCCCAGGGTACTCCGGTTGTATTAATATCGATGGAAATCTGTGTGGGACTTGTGAACGTGACACTATTCACTACAATTCCTCCTGTTGCGCTTGCGGTCAGATGATTTAAAAATCCGGGACCACTTGCATCCGCGCCCGGATCAAAGAATCCTGTGTTATTAGGTGTTGAAGTTGCCGTGACTGAGAGAGCTATCGCAGAGGCATTTCCTACGACAGGAAGAGGAGTGAGTGAAGCTGTTGGAGGAGGCGCAGGAGCTATAAGTTGCACTACACGCATTCCCCAGGAATTTGTCGCGTCACAATATTCCTGGAAAGTCCACATGGTCATGTTATCGTTAGGATCCACTACCGTTTGAGAGTAATCACCCCAACGTTGTCCATCGACAGCCTGTACATTATATGCTGTACTGCTTGCTGTCGCAAGTTGATAGGTTTGTAAAGTGCCTGCGACATCCGAAGAATATCGGCCGGCAATGGCTACATCTGCACGAGCGGCAGCACCGGCCGTACTGCTGCCAAGAACCATGTGTCCCTGGCCACTAACAGCAATTGAACTGTTCCAGAAACCCCGTGGATTTGATGCGGCATTGTCGAATAAAGTTCCGGATTGTAACAATACAGGTGTTGCAGTATTCAAACTTCCGATTTGATACCATCGTGAAGCGTTCCTGTCCATGGTACCTGAGGCGACACCGCTACTGTTGACTTTTGAATTGTGGGATGTGACAAGCGTTGTGACTCCGGTGATTTTATTTTTCATCACATGCGCCGCGAATAAACGATCGTCCAACCCATCCAGTCTCCTGTTTGCTGCTGCACCTTGATGCAGCTGTCGTACGGGAGCATTATTGGCAGGGATAGTAATTGCAGTGAGGTTCGTAAGCGTTGGAGTGCCTCCGGGAGTATTCACTCTGATAATATTTATTTTTCCATAAACACCGGCATCTGTTCCGATAAAATAACCTTCAGTTGCAGCCGGATCATCGTTATCTACTCCCTGGGGAACATAAATTCCGGAAGCTATTCCTCCGGCAGTACGGAATGCTGTTGCGGCAATCGGCCCGGCGCCTAAAACTGAATTTTTATTCACTACGAAAACGGGGCAGCCATCGAAAGTAGATGGATTAAAACGCACTCCGCCTATGTACAGGGCATTCTTATCTAACCCGAAAGTTGGGTAATCCAGAAACTTGCCATTGTCTCCCGCCGGAGCAACCAGATTAAATTGAAAATAGAAGAATGTAAATGAGGATGAACCTGTAATTGTAGGACCATCACTCACAGCAATGACCACTCTGTTGTTTGTACTGGCCACATTGATTGCGACAACGAACCAGCGTTGAGACAATCGGTCATAACGCACATGTGGATCACTAACCGTTGAAGCGTTTCGCACAGTGCTGAAGAATGCATCCATGGTCATATTCAATCCGCCGAGTACACCTGATTTACTGTACACACGGATACGACCATTCGCTACAGTCAGAATTTGTGTCGGGCCTACCGCTCCATTACAATCCGGTGGTATGTAGCCGGAAACATTGGATGCTGCGGCAAGAAAACTCGTTCCAATTGTTTGTGTGGCGGTGATGCTGTTACCATTACCAACACCATTTCTTTCCTGAGATTGATTGATAGATGAATAAGAGGAAACGAGTGGTGATTCCGGATTATCCTGTTTTCGAATCTCAGTTTCATGTTCCCGCATTTTCTTTAAGCGGATGACCTGATCAGGATTTTCAGTTGACATCAACTGTTCAACTGTTTGACGTACGCCCATTGCACCTGTCCAAAGCCCCCCTTGCACAATACTTTGTGCATGCAATGGTTGCCATACATTACAGATTACAAAAACAAACAAGGAAAAAATCGCCTTTGAAAAAAATTGGCAATGCACATTTTCCAGCCTGTCAGCTTTGCTTTTTTGTTCTGGTCCGATAAACATAATCTACTGTTTTTAAACGTATTAGATATCAAAGGGGATTTACGGGGGAGAATGGACATTCGTGTAAAATCCCTATAGTTCAATACGATCAGGCAGGATTTTTTGATTGGAGAAAAGAGCAGGAATCCTTACAAAAGGATCTTGAAAAAATGGAAGAGTTGATGCTTTCTTACAATTTTGGATTTCTTTTTTTAGCACCTCGAACTGGCTCCGCTGACCAGGGATCTTCCGGCCATGAATGTTTTTGATAACGAACACGAAGTTCTTTTCGTACCTCGGGATAAATATTTTTCCAAAAACTTCTCAGGTCAGAAGTAACCTGAACAGGACGGTATCCGGGCGACAAAAGGTGAAGAAGGACGGGTGTTTTTCCATTGTTGATGGCGGGGGTGTCTGCCAATCCAAAAACTTCCTGCAAGCGAACTGCCAGAATCGGAGAAGAGCCGTCAGCCTGATAGATAAGAGGAACGAGAGAACCACTTGGAACCGGAATTTTTTCCGGGACAAGTTTGTCTAAAAGTTGTTGCTCCGTATAAGGGATAAGGGAAGAAAGAATTTCAAAAAGATTGAGTTTTTTAAAGTCTTCTTTCTTTCGTATTTTCTGAAGAAATGGAGCTGCCCATTTTTCAGGTGATGCAACCAGACTTTCATTTCGAAGATCAGGCAAGTCAATTTCAGGATGCCATAATTTTAGCGAAGAAACACGTGATATTAATTGTTCAACTTTGTCGTTTAGATCAAAAAGCTGAATACCCTCTTTTCGGATGAGTTCGCAAAGAACGTTGACAATTTTCTCTTCGTCCGGATTTGGCAAAGGCCTGGAGGTGATCAACAGATTTCCGGCCCTCCACTCTTTGCGAGCGACAATCATTCCATTCCTGTCGTCCCAGGAAATAGTTTCACTTCCGCTGCCGGATGCAATTAATTCCGTTGGGTCGAACGGTGCTGCAAGGAATATTTTTCCTTCCCTTGATCCAGCATCCAATTGGGCAACAGCAATCCATTCCTCATGGAGTAAGGGATCATGTGGCTGAAGTCTTGCCACCTTTCCGTTGGCCATTCTGTATCTTCCCTGTTCTCCATCCTGTTTCGCGATTCTTTCGGGATATGCAGCTGCAATTAAGCGGCCTGCTGTTTCGTGCGAAATAGCTAATGAATTGGGTTTGACATTCAACTGAGTTCTCCACTGTTTTGAAACACGTTCTATTCTCTCAAGAAGATTTCTGTCTGCATTTGTTTTCTCTTTATTTCTCCAGTGTCTCAATGCATCCAATCGTAAATTGATATCAGCTCCAACCTCCCTTCCCATTGGATCTCTTTCCTCAAGAATTGCGGCAACATCAGCTGCTATTGCAGAAACATCATGCTCTTTCCCATACAAGAGAAGGTGGGCGATGCGGGGATGAGTAGGAAATTCAAGCAATTGCTTTCCCTGTCGGGTAATTTTTCCTTCTTTCAAAGCATCCAGTTCTTCCAGCAATTGAATTGCCTGTGACAAGGATGCGGAGGGTGGAGGAGTGATCCATGATAATCGCGATGTATCCAGGTGTCCCCAGTTAGCAAGTTCGAGTACCAATTGTGATAATTCTGCTTCCAGTATTTCAGGTTTCCGGTGTGGGATCAGATGCTGGTGCGTTCGTTCTGGCCATAGTCGATAGCAGATACCCGGCCCCAATCGCCCCGCTCTTCCTGCCCGCTGATCAGCCGTATCCTGAGTCACACGAATTGTTTCCAGATGAGTGAGGCCGCTGCGAATATTAAATTTAGGAACTCTTGAATATCCGGAGTCCACAACAATTTTAATTCCTTCAATAGTCAGACTGGTTTCAGCGATTGATGTTGACAATACAATTTTTCGTCGACCTGATGGATCAGGAAGTAATGCGGCCAATTGTGCTTCGTGAGGCAAATCACCATAGAGCGCATGAATAGCAATTGGAATCGAAGTCTGTTCGATGATTTCCTGGCAACGACGAATATCCCCACTCCCTGGAAGAAAAGCGAGGATGTCACCCTCTTCTTCTTTTACCGCTTTTAAAATTACTCTCGAAGTATTCTGCGCGATAGTTTGCGAATCGTCAAAATCAAAATACGTGTATTCAATCGGGAATTGCCGGCCTTCACTGGTTATGACCGGAGCGCTGCCAAGTATATCCGAAATCATAGCTCCATCCAGGGTTGCTGACATCACCAATATCCTCAGGTCCGGGCGAAGGATTTCCTGAGCCTCGCGACACAGCGCCAGAGATAAATCCGCATGTAGACTACGTTCATGAAATTCATCAAAGATGATCAGACCATAATCTTCCAGCGAATTATCCTGTTGCAACATTCTGGTCAGGATGCCTTCGGTGACAACTTCAATTCGTGTGTTTTTACCCACTTTGGATTCAAAGCGAATTCTGTAACCTGATGTTTGTCCTGGAATCTCGCTCAGCTGTTCCGCCAATCTCCAGCTCACCGCGCGAGCTGCCAGACGCCGGGGCTCAAGCATCAGGATTTTTTTTCCGCTTAGAACGGGTAAATCCAGCAATGCCAGTGGCAGGACGGTGCTTTTTCCGGCTCCGGGAGGTGCCTGAAGGATGACAGTATTGCCGGTGGATAAGGCCCGCCTGACAGACGGAATCACTGCGTTTATAGGAAAATCGTCCTGCATGTAGGTTTGTAAATGTAATGAAATTGCCCAGGAAGAAAATGATCGGGAGATTCAGAAAAAAATTTCTGTACCGGGAAATCCGGCAAGAGAATACAGATGGAAATTGATTTCTACAATTGAAAAAATTAATTCAGAAATTTATTTATTGAACAGATAATTTCCGAACATCTTCAAGATGATCCGGAAGAAAATTTTCACACCAGTTGTAAAGATCCAATCGGTTGTGAAACTTCATTTTTTTGTAAATATTCTTTCGGTGTGACTTGAATGTTTCCAGCGTGATGCCATAAATAAATGCGATGTGACTTTGCTGATAACCTCTGTAAATAAAACACAAGAGTTGTTTTTCTCTCTGTGTCAGTTTATTAAACAATTCTGAATGGTATTGTTCAAGTGTACAATCTTTGCGGATTTCGGTTCCTTCTTTTATTATCGTATTTCGTCCCGGTACTGGTGAAACGATGAAAACTTCCTTTCGAATCTCAAGTCTGAGACGATAATTGGAAATTTGCCCGGAGAAGATCAATTCCCGACCGAGTTTACTCATGGCTAAAAAGGATTCCATGTTCTTTTCGTTCCTTGTTTTATTTGTTTGCAAAAGAATTTTTGAATATGGATAATAATTCCCGTCTGTCCGCTCCTTTGATCGAACTTCCAGAATTAGTGAATCGAAATTGGTAATATCAGGGGCCATGAAAAGGATGATTTTTCAAATTTATTAATTGGAAATGATATTTAAGGGATTAAATTATTCAATAAACTACAATCTGAAATTTTGAAGTGTATAATTCAAATTCGAAATTGAAAATGGAGCAAAGCTTGAAAAAACCAGACAAGTTTGAATCCATGTCTGTGAAGATGTAAAAAATCCGGATAATAGACAAGTAAAATTTTATTTTGAAATCAAAAAATGGAAAGTCGCTTTTGCCTGATAAATCTTGAATGAATTCTTTTTGTAACGTCAGTATCAAGGAATTTCGACCTGCAGAGTACATCCTGGGCTTGTCTTGCAGTATCGGATTGTTGGGCAAAGATTAAAATGTGTTAAATCTGTCTGTGCATCAAACCAACCCTGGTTTAATTCCGTTATTGTGATATAATTCAAAAAATGAAAAACATTAAATTCATCTTATTCACTCCTTGCTTTCTGATCGCAATGAGTGGATGCAGCCAAAACAAAATGGATCCCTATAACAAATTAAGTCCGCAAGAAGAACGTGTAATCCTTAGAAAAGCAACAGATCCTCCTTTTACCGGCGAATATTACCAAAAAAAGGACCAAGGAATTTATATCTGTCGTCGGTGTAATGCCCCCTTGTACCGTTCGGATGATAAATTCGATTCGCATTGCGGATGGCCCAGCTTTGATGATGAAATAAAAGGAGCTGTGAAACGGATTACTGACGCTGACGGACAAAGAACCGAAATTCTTTGTAACAATTGCGGCGGACATCTTGGGCACGTTTTCCTTGGTGAAGGATTTACAACCAAAGATACCAGACATTGTGTGAATACAAGTTCAATTCGTTTTATTCCGGCGGATTCAGTAGCCTCTGCTCCGCCAGTGATTCACCAGAAATAAAGTAAAAATAACGGGTTCAATTAAAACAATCCGGTCCGTTGAATTATTTCAATGGACCGGATTGTTTTTCAATAAGGGTTGCGAGATTTAAGTTCCTAATTCGAGGACAAATAATTTTTCTATAAACGCAAAGACCTCAAGTTTAAGCTTTCTGATACTGACAGTAATTTCATCCGCGTCATTTTTTAACTTTTTGTGTTCTTCACGAATCAATTGTTCATCCTGAGAAAAAAGCGATTCGTCAAGTTTTGAAAGTTGTGATTCCAGATCGTAAAGTGCCAGCATCATTTTACTCAGTTTCACGGTGCGGTAATTTTTTACTTTCTTTTCTAATTCCAGTAATGCATTTACCTTTTCGGATTGATTGATGCGAAGAAGATGCCGGTTCATCAGTTTTATCAGAAAGGAAATTTCAGTTTTGTAAAACTCGACTTCATCCAGCCAACAAATCACATCACTATGCAATTCTGAAATTCCGGTTTGAAGAAGAAAGTCATTTTTCGGAGGAGCAAGCAGTGTAGTCATGGTCAAACGAATTTAATTTCTTATAAATCTCGATAGAATAAAATACACTTCCAATGACCCTTATCAGGATGGATTCAAATCATTTCGGCGCCATTATATAAATTGCAAAGAGGAGGTCAATTTTAACGAAATCTGATATTTAACAGACCCCGGAAGGTCTGTTGAATCAAATCATTCTATTAACAAGTACGGAATCAGGAGTATTTATAAGATTTTGAAGATTTACAAGCCACTTCATAATTTCCATCATAAATTTTTCATCTCTTTTTTGTCCGAAAAATTATCTTTGTTTGCAGTATCGACAGGGATTCTCGTACATTGAATTTCACATTCTTCGTACTTTTGTCGTAATCGAAATGTTTTATACAGTAAAAATCATTTGAATGAAGAAGCTTTTTGCCCTTTTTATAATCCTACTGATTCGCATCCCCTCACTGTTTGCACAGCAACCCGATGCGGAAGGCAGCCTGGTGAAATGGATGACATGGAATGAAGCTTTTGAAAAAATGCAAACGGCTCCCCGTCCTATACTGATGGACTTTTATACCGATTGGTGCGGGTGGTGTAAGGTGATGATGAAAAACACTTATGCAAACCCGGGTCTTGCACAGTACATTAACACCTATTTTTACCCTGTAAAATTCAATGCGGAAGGAAAAGACACTGTTGAATATCTCGGAAAAAAGTATGGTCCTACTTCCAAAGAACCCCGAACACCACACGAACTGGCCGTGCAATTGTTGCAAGGTAAATTAATGTACCCAACAACCTTGTTTTTGTCAGGGTATGATAAAGATAAAAACGAGTTTCGTCTGAATATGTTGGCAAGCGGTTATCTCGATCAGCAGAAAATTGAACCGATACTTGTTTACGTTGTAGAAAACGTGTACCGAAATTCCTCTCTTGATGAATTTCGGGATCAATATCAGAAAGCGTTTTATGATTCTGTTTTTACAAAAAGACCTGATTCAGTGCGGTGGGAATCTGCGCGATCAGCCTTTGGAGCTGAATTGCCGAGGAAGAAAAAAACGCTTGTTTACGTGAATACGGATTGGTGCAATGCCTGTAAAGTAATGAAGCGAACATCCTTTAATGATTCTTTATATACGGATTATGTAAAGGAGAAATTTGATCTTGTTGATTTTAACGCGGACATGACCGATTCGATTCCGTATAAAGGAAAACTTCTTGGAAATTCCCGCAACGCACAGGCGCCATTCCATCAATTGGCATTATTGCTCAGCCGTAACGGGTTTGCTCTTCCATCATTGGTAGTCCTGGATGAATACATGGATGTAATCGATGCAATTCCCAGCTATGTACCTCCAACTTTCATGAATGATATTCTGCATTTTTACGGGGACGGTATAAACAAAACCAAAACCTGGCAGAAATACATGGATGAAAAGGAGCACAAATAAATTCTATTCCGAACTCTGTTTTAGAATTAAGATTTCTCAGGGTTTTATGGAGAGTAGCAAATTATCATTACCGGATTAAATGGGATCAGAAACAAAAAAATAAAGGGAGGATTTCTCCTCCCTTCTCTCTTTTACACTAGCAAGAGTTTGAAAATGGTTCAGAGTAAAAAGGGGGCTTAACATGACCTACTGCGAAAGGTCACTGTAAAACTGCACTGATTCACTTGGGTATGCAAGCACAACCTTGAATTCGGCGGTTTATGGGAGAATCCGGCAGTTCTGGAAAGAATTCGGTGAATTGTTCGATCCTAAATACTATTAACCCTTTTTGTTCGGGTTTAAATCGGGTTTATAAAATATTAATAGGGGCATAACTGAATCGAATACAGGTAATTTCATTTTTTTATCAGAAATAGGGATGGATTTGGGATTTATCTTCGAATATTGCGATATTCGGGGTGAAGTGAAAAGGAGTGGCTTTTCACGTGATTGATAGAAATTTATGGAGGATATCACTGCGCAATTTCAACTTTCCTTCAGCCAGGATTTGGTGTTGCGGTATTTTCATGGATTTCGTCCCGGAATCCTCCTTCAATCAGCCGTTGCTCCGGAAAATTTAATCTTCTGGGCGCTTCTGCCAATTGTTATTTCTTTCTCCTTTATCATGTTTGTTATTTACAGGATGAGAAGGGAATCGCAAATCCGACAGAAGGAAGCGGAATACAAACAGCAAGCCGCTGAAATTGAAATGAAAGCTTTGAGAGCTCAGATGAACCCGCATTTTATTTTCAATGCACTCAATTCTATTTATGTTTTTATTCAGGAAAAAAAAGACGCTCAAGCTTCTGAATATCTTTTGAAATTTTCCAAATTGATCCGGCTTGTGTTGGAAAATTCCATGCACAGGGAAGTTTCCATGAGCGATGACCTCGAAGCACTGGAGTTGTATATGCAACTGGAGCAATTGCGAATTGCAAAGGGTTTTGATTACAACATAGAGATTCAGGATGGATTGAATACTGAAGAAATTTATATCCCGCCATTGATTCTTCAACCATTTGTAGAAAACTCAATTTGGCATGGATTAAACAAAAAACCTGAAAGGGGTTTGATTTCAATTCATGTGAAAAAGAAGGAAAATCATCTTCATATTGTTGTTGAAGACAACGGAATAGAAGGCAATGTTGAAATGAAAGAAGATCCCGCCCGAGCAAAAAAGAAATCCCTGGGTATGGCCCTTACTCGTGACCGGCTAAATTTACTCAACACCGGAGAAGTGAATAAAGCAGAATTGATCGTCAAGGATCTGCGTTCTGCCAAAGGAGAGTACCAGGGTAAACATGTAGAATTAATACTTCCCCTTGAATCCGATTAAAGATATGTATCAGTTTGTAATTGTCGATGATGAAGTGCCACAACAGGAAACGCTTTCGCGTATCCTTGCCGACAACTTTCCTAAATACAAATTAAGTAAGGTATGTTCATCGGTAGAAGAAGGCGTGGACTTTCTTTCCAAAAACAAGCCGGACCTGGTTTTTCTGGATGTGATGATGCCACCATCCAACGGGTTTGAAATGTTGAAAGAACTGAACGATTTCGATTTTGAGATCATCTTCACAACTTCTTACGACGACTTTGCTGTGCGCGCTTTTAAAGTTGCAGCTGTTGATTATTTGTTGAAACCCTTCGGCCCCGATGATGTTGCTCTCGCGCTTAAAAAATTTGAAGAGCGTTTTGCAATGAAACATCCGATGTATAATATTTCACAATTGTTACAAAATATCAACGCGCAGACTTCAGCCGATATAAAAATTGCATTACCGGTTATGACAGGCCTTGTTTTCGCGAAAGTAAATGATATTGTACGCTGTGAATCCGATAATACCTATACTACTTTTTATTTCTCAAACTCGACTCAATTAGTGGTTGCACGAACAATCAAGGAGTGTGAAGAACTCCTGTTGACCTATGATTTCTGCAGGATTCATAATTCTCATTTGATCAATCTTAAGTACATCCGGGAATATGTACGAGGAGAAGGCGGACAGGTGCACATGTCGGACGGTACTATCGTTGAAGTTTCCAGAAGAAGGAAGGATGAATTCCTTGCCGCACTGAAACGAATCAAGTAGTTTACCGAATTCTCCCGAAATCAACCGAATTCTTTTCATAACCGCCGAATTCAGTATCTCGCTTGTGCGTGTATCTTTTCGTATCTAAATTTGGCTGAGGATCCACTATGTATGATCAGGATTCCTGTTTGAAAAAAATATGTATGAAAAAAATACTATCCGGTAGCCTGGTTATTTTGATTTTTCATTTGTTCCAAATCAATTCAGGATGTGCTGAAAATGCATTTCCGATTCCAGACAGCAATGCTTTGTCTTCACTTTTAGCTGATGCACCATCCTTGGGTGATTGTAAGACTTACAGTTCTGACTCCTTGGGTATTCATCATCGGATTTGTTATGACAGTGTGTGTATTTTGATTCGTAATTTCATTGAAACATTTAATGATGACGCAAAAAACAATGGTTTAGGAGGATATATTAATGGTTCCAATCTGAAAACACCTCCACATTCTCCTGAAAATTACAAAGGGTGGTTATTTTATAACGGTTGTTACAGTACCACATTTAAAAAGGAATTCTTTCTTGCCTATTTGTATGACTCGATTTCTTCCCCCGACTCGGTGCCTTGTACCATCATTGATGAATACTCCTACCATCATTCCTCGAGTCCATTCCTGTTTCCGGATTCAACGGCGACTCTCGAGGGAATTTCCAGCTTCCTGAGCAATATGCCAAAGCCCGAAGGACCAATGAATTCAGTAATTTCCGGCAAAGATCTCGACACCGCCTGCCAGATTTTTTCGAATTATTTTGTTGCATCGGGATCTCCCACAAACGAAAGTCATTGCGGATTCTTTCTTGGAAAAGAAATTAATGAAATTCTTAATCAGAATAACTGTGTTGGTTTACGTTTTTTCTTTGGTTATGAACCTGAGCGAAAATCAAACAAGATTAGAATAATTCTTATTGGAGTAGATAAAAATGGAGAAAATATTCTGTTGAACAATCAAGGCAAGGAAGCTGTTTTTTATGAAAATGAATGGCCGCCAAGCAAAGAATAATTATTTTAAATCTTCGTGAATACCTGGTAAATACAGGAAAATCAAAATTAGAATTTTGGTTTATTCAATCAGGTTTGTTTATCTTCATTAAATTGTAATGGAAATATGATTGACCAGGAACTCCGAACATTATTATCTACAATATCTACTTACCTTACATTACTTCCTGTACTTATGGGAGTTTTACTTTTCAAGTATACAGATAAAGGAGACCGATTGATCCTCATCTATTTGTTTGCAGGATTTCTGATTGATTTTTCTGTAATGACATTGAAAGATACTCACCGGCAGACTGCCTGGATCATCTTTAATTCATATTCCTTGCTTGAGCCCTTTTTTCTAATAGTTTATTTTTATCTCATTGCTCCCAAGCCATGGATAAAGAAAATGTGTTATTGGTTTTTGTGGGGACTTGTGCCACTTTGGTTATTTTTTCATGTAGAAATTCTCAGTGATGTCACCGTAGTCGGAAAATTGAGTGGGGGTTTTGCAGCAGGTTATCAGGTGATTTTCGCCTTTTTATCTGCCTACACATTGCTGCTCTTTACCCAGGAAAGAGAAGATATGATTCGCGCACCTAAATTCTGGTTTGTAGTCAGCATATTTTTATGCTGCTTTTGTACTTTTTTTCTCAGTAGTTTTCTTGAATCAGAATACCGGAAAAAGATCTGGATTGTATATACATTTATAAATATGTTGAGTTATCTGATTAGCGCTTATGGTTTCTCTTTGACCAGGCACAGAGCCAATCAGGCAATGCAGGCTGTCTGACATTGATGACAGCAGGATTTTTAGTGATCCTGTTTAACCGGCTTTACGACATACCGGTTGACAGATTTTTTATAAGTTAAATTCCTTATTTCCTGCCTGATTTCTGAGATTCGATTAAAATCGGAATGTATTTGAGAAGCAATTCGTATTTTTGCCATCTTAATCAGAATAAGAAGGAAATCTATGAAATCTGCTACTATCCAGACTGCCAAAGGAACCATGAAGGTTGAGTTTTATGAAAAGGACGCGCCCAATACTGTAAAAAACTTCTGTGACCTTGCACAAAAAGGCTTTTACAACGGTCTTACATTCCACCGTGTGATCCCAAATTTTGTTATTCAGGGTGGATGCCCCAATGGTATCGGAAATGGCGGACCTGGTTATAAAATAAAATGCGAATTGGATGGCGGCAACCAATATCATGATCGCGGTGTACTTTCCATGGCACATGCAGGTCGTGATACAGGAGGTTCGCAGTTTTTTATCTGTCACAGCCGCGCGAATACTGCGCATCTTGATCGTAACCATACCTGCTTCGGAAAAGTTGTGGAAGGACTGGATGTGATCGATCAGATTCGTCAGGGTGATGTGATTGAAAAAATTGACATCCACGAATCAGAAGCCTAAAATTTACGGCTTTTACGTAATAAGACTATTTATCTGAATTTTACCATCTTCGTTTCTCTTACGAAAACGAACACTGAATCCTATTCCATGAAATTTATTGCATCAATAGTTGTATGCGTATTGCTTCTTAATCCCTCAGCAACATTTGCCCAGGCATTATCAGTAAACACAACTCAATTAAATTTTGGTACAGCGTATGAAAATGCGCCGGATAGTCTGCCCCTGACAATTCAGAATCTTCTGAACAGAAGAGTAATTGTTACCGGATTGCGTTTTTATACAACGTATGGAGCTCCCGCGTTTTCATCCCGTTCAAACATTTTCTCCATTGCCGCGAATTCTTCTACTATCATCTGGATAAAGTTCTCGCCGATACACAATATTTTTCATAATTCTGAATTGGTTATTCAAAATGATGGTCTGCGCGGAGATGTATCTGTTGATCTCATCGGACAAGGAAGTTATTCCAATACTTATTATAGTTCGACGGAGAATCAGGAAGAGCAAAGTCTGAAATCGGCAATTCATACCCTGACCGGAATTGGATACGTTGCACTGGGATATAATACCGCGAGAGACAAAATGTTCATGCTTATTGATAACCAGGCCGTGAATGGACAAGGAGCTTCACAGAATACACTTGAAAGCATTTACACTGGCCAGCTTGCAGTTGGTTATACTGACAGGAATGATTGTCAGACACGTTTCAATTTTAATACTGAGCATACCTGGCCACAATCATTGTTCAGCAGCAATGACCCGATGGTTTCAGATTTACACCATTTGTTTCCAACGGATGACAATTCAAATGGCGAGAGAGGAAATAACCCTTTTGGTGTGGTGAACAACCCCAGCTGGTCAGTTGGAGGTTCAAAAAGTGATAATTCATTATTCGAACCAAGAGATGTACAAAAAGGTATTACCGCACGTGCGATGATTTATTTTCTCCTTCGTTATCAAAATTACAGCAACTTTTTTACCAGCCAGGAGAATGTACTGCGAACATGGCATCACAATTTCCCGCCTGATCAGGTGGAGAAAAAAAGAAACAACGATATTCAGGTCTGGCAACACAACAGAAATCCTTTTGTAGATTATCCACAATTCATTGACAGAATTACTTCCCTGTCTTCTAACTCTGTTGCACCGGTTGTGAAAACCATAGATCTTCCGGAAGACACAATTTTATTCGGTTATATTCCGGCAGGAAGTCCTACCATTTTTCATTATGTCATCGTAAATAATGGCAACACAGATATAAGCTTCAATAATTTTGCTTTGGATCTTCCTGCCGAACTGAGTTTTCTATCCGGCGGAACAAACACGTCTATTGCTCCGGGCGATGCTCTGGGGATTGATATTGCCTGTCAGCCCACAACAACAAATTCAATCCGGGGGCATTTAACTTATACAACAGATGCAGTCGGTCATAGCACCGTAACTGTTCCGATTTTTGCAAATGACTCTGTGTTTACCGTAGTAGACGAGATCGACCCCTTACATGTGGAGTTGTATCCCAACCCGGTTCAGGATTTAATACACATACGATTCTTTGACGGAGCAGGCGTTTACAGGATTCGTTTGTTTGACTTTATTGGCAGAGAGTTGATTACTCCGGTTCAAACATCGGCATTGACCAGTGAAATTGATGTACACGAAATAGCTCCGGGGAATTATTTTCTCCACATTGAGAATACTTCCACTGGTCGTTTTGTACACAGGAGTCTTCTGAAATACTGATTTTTCATGAAATGAATTTTAAAAGTAATATCTGGATAATTCCATTTTTTATTTTGAGTCATTCCTTCGCGCAGTCCGGTTCATATACCGGAGAATATTATCTAACCGGTGTTATGGAAACCGCCTCCGGATTTCGATTAAACACGGATTCCAGTTTCGACTTTTTTTACAGCTACGGAGCTCTTGACAGAAGCGGGAAAAGTTCCTGGAGTGTTCAGGATTCCTTTATAGTGTTGAAAAGCGAGGGTCCGACTCCGGATGGGTTTGTCCTGAAAAATAGTCGCAAGGTAAAAAGCGACGTATTGAGCATCATTATCGACGATCCAAATCCGTTCTTTAAAAAATATGTACACGGCTTTGTCAGCGGAAAGGAACGAGAAGAAGAACAGCAATCAGATCACGATGGTATTTTGCGCTTTCAGGCCGGTGCTTATGATAGTTTGTTAATGATGATGGAGTTCAGCAGTGAGAAAGTATTTCGCTTCCCTCTTGTCGGGAAGGAGGAGAATGAGTTTACTTTTACATTTAATCCTACTATTCTCGAAGTGTTTTTTCGAAATCACAGATTGAAAATTGATTCGGCCGGACTTCGTGGAAAACATCCTTTGCTCGGAGAAAAGGATTATTTTTTTGAAAAAGCGCAGTAATTGATTGAGCGAGGTTTCAATTGTTCTATTGGTATTTCTTTCACAGAGTTTTAAAATTGTACTTATGAAAACAATCGCAATTGTGTCTGGCAGCATTCGTACCGGACGTTTGAGTCATCGTGTCGCTGTTTATTTTGAAAAATATATTCGGGAAAAACAATTAGCGGACGTAATCATGCTTGATTTGAAGGAGCTGAATATTTCTTTATCAGAGGAGCGACTAAAATATCTCTCCAATCCGTCTCCCCAAATCCTTCAATTTGCTGAAGGAATAAAAAAGGCAGATGGAGTGATTATCGTCAGTCCTGAATACAACAGTGGTTATCCGGCCAGTATTAAAAACGCGATTGATCTGTTGTATGAAGAATGGTACCGAAAACCCATTGGTCTTGTTTCCGTCTCTGATGGTAATTTCGGAGGCATGCATGCGCTCCTGATGTTGCAATCTGTTTTCCTGAAAGTGCGCGCTCTGTTAATTCCGGCAACTTTTCCTGTGCCTCTGGCAGGTAAAAATTTTGATGAAAACGGGGCCGCAATCGAAAAGGAAAAAACAGATAAGCGTGCTGAAAAATTTCTGGAAGAAATGATGAAAAGTATTGGATGAAGAATAGCGGAATTCTTTAAACCATAATTTCAGAAGGCAAATATTTATTTTCTCTTTCTGTAGTTGATGACCGCCCGGATTTCTGTGAATGAAAAGGAATCGCCAAGTGCATTTTTCAAAATAGTAAGCTGAGAATCGCCATATTCATCAATGGCTTTCAGAATCGGAGGAATTTTTTCTTTGGATACAAATTTTAAAACATTGATTTCTCCGGTAAGGATAAAATGCGTGAGATGTCCGATAATTGTTCCATTGGACAGATTTCTCTTGCTCGCGATTTGATCGATATTCAATCCCTGTTGATAGAGTTCAAGACTTGCTCTTTTTGTGTCAGTAGTTTTTGATGTTTTTTCTTTTGCCGGTTTCCATTGGACTTGCTTTTCACTCATTCTGGATTCCAGATTATTTCGGAAACAATAGTCTTTGATTTTATCCAGAAACGATTTTCCGTATTTCATAATTTTCACCTGCCCGAATCCGGTAATGCCGGGCAATTGATCTTTGTGTAATGGTAGATACGTTGCCAATTCTACCAGTGTACTGTCGTTGAAGATAATGTAAGGAGGAACATTTTCATCGGTAGCGATTCGCAGACGAAGTTGTCTCAACTCTTCCATTAATGGCTTTTCCATGTTTTCAGGAAGAGAATTCACAGGTCTGCTTTCCTGACGGGATGCTTTTTCTTCTTTGTCGGATTTGAATACATGAAGCATTACTTTTTTTCCTTCAAATAAAACTTCATGAGCAAATTCCGTGAGTTGAAGCACAGAGAATTCATTGTTACTTTGACGAAGGTATCCTTGTTCCAACAGGTCTTTGATATATGCCCTCCATTGATCACGTGTAAATTCATTTCCCTTACCAAAGGTTGGTAGATAACGATGTTCCTCCCATATTTTTTCCGATTGAGAGCCTTTCAGAAAATCGATTACATAGCCTATGCCAAAGCGTTCTTTCAGACGTGAAACTGCTGACAATGCTTTTTGCGCGATGATGGTTCCGTCAAAGAGCTCAACAGCGTTGGATCTAAGACAAACATCACAGTTTCCGCAAGGTCCTTTGAAAGGTTCATCAAAATAATTCAGGATGGTTTCGCGTCTGCATCTTCTCGATTCCGCATAGTCGGCCATTTTCTCCAACTTGCGAATCATGATTTTACTTTGTTCAGCGTTCCCTTCAATAGTCGCGAAACTCTTTAGTGTGATGACATCGCCTGCACTGTAAAAAAGGATTGCTTCGCTCGGTAATCCATCACGACCTGCGCGACCGGTTTCCTGGTAATAGCTTTCGATGTTCTTTGGTAAATTTACGTGTAGGATATAACGCACATTGGATTTGTCGATTCCCATTCCAAAAGCAATTGTTGCCACCATGATTCTGATTTCATCGCGCTTGAATTGTTCCTGTCTGTTCTTTCTCGTTTCGTTATCCAGTCCTGCATGATAAGCGGTGGCAGCAAAACCCTCCTCCTGGAGTTGATCAGCAAGATCTTCGGTGTTTTTTCTGGACAAACAATAAATAATACCTGAATCCTCACGGTGTTCATTTAAAAACTCAATGATTCTTGCTACATGATTCCGTTTCTTTTCAACGGTGTATCTGATATTTGCACGATTAAAACTCGAAATAAAAATATCCGGTTTGTGAAGCTGAAGTTTTTCGACGATATCATTGCGCGTGAGTACATCGGCAGTTGCAGTGAGTGCAATTATAGGAACGTTTGGAAATCGTTCTTTTATTTTGGAAAGTGTCAGGTAATCCGGGCGAAAATCATGACCCCAATGTGAAATGCAATGCGCTTCATCAATGGCGAAAAGTGAAACCGGAATTCGTTCCAGTATTGGCAAAAAAGAAGCAATACGTTCCGGAGCAAGATAGATGAGTTTCAGTTTTCCTGAATTCAGTGAGTTTAATATTTCATCCTGTTCTCCGGAAGATTGTGTGGAATTGAAAAAAGCAGCTTCAATACCGTTGAGTCGTAAGGCGTCAACCTGGTCTTTCATCAACGCGATGAGAGGTGAAATAACAACAGTCACTCCATCCATCATTAATGCCGGAACCTGGAAACACACCGATTTCCCTCCGCCTGTGGGCATCAATGCCAACACATCGTGTTTTTGCATCACGGAATGGATAATCGCTTCCTGATTCAAACGGAAATTTGAAAATCCAAAAAATGATTTTAATACTGAGGCGGCGGTTTTCATGTTTTACTGAGGCGCAAAGATAGCCGAACAACCGATGCCTGCTTCATGCGGTGAAAATATTCCCTTTTGAAATACTTATCAAAAGCAGAAAAACAGAAGGACTCAGGTTTGCAAATAATTATTTTTGAAAATAATATTCAGGTTTATCGATAACTCCCCAATACCGAAGCAATTTGCAGTTGAGTTCCGATTCACGATAATTGGTCATGCGTACCCAGGCCATTACTGTACAATCATTTTGTAATTCTGTCATTTTTTCAGTGGAAACAGAAAGGTCACGTAAACGCAAACGTTCATATTTATTGTCCTTGTAAAGGGAAGTGTCGGACACGATGAAATAAGCAGAGAAAATAATTAACCATGATAAAAAAATATTTTGTCCGGTTGACCGGAGGTGCTGATACAATATAAATGAAGAAGCCCCTGCAAGATACAGCAGACAAATGAGCACAGGAACAAAAGTATCGACGCGAAGTATTGTAGGCCGATAAATCCGGTATCCTCCCAGCGGAAGAAGGAAAAGATAAATCAGGGAAAATAAAAGAACGAATTTCCCAGTTCGAAAAATCCGGGATTGGTCCGGTGATACAGTTGCATATCGAAACAGGAAGAAATTCAGTAAGATGAAAAGGATCAATGCCGGTAATGCGGGATTTCCCGTAAAAAATTCCGGGAGAACACCTGCCATTCTGTTATACCTTTCTGTCACAGTAAGTAGTGCATTAAAATTTTCGGAATTATTTCTGCCAATGTATAACGAGTACAAGCTAAGCAGAAACAAAACCGGGAAAAGAATTTGAACGGATTTTGGAATGATCTTCAATAACGATTTAAACTTTTCATTGACATTTTCACCGGTGATGGATCTCCGGTTGATATAAACCAATTGCAGAATGAAAAGTGGACAAGCAATGACAGAAACGCCTGTATTTAAAGGGCCACTCAATGTGATATACACAGGGAGAATGAAAAGAACGATTTTCCTGAAAGGACTTGCATTTTCCCATCCTCCGGACTTCTCTATAAAATATATGGAATGAAAAAAGTACAAGAGTACAGATAATGGCAGAGCATAAAAAAATGCGTAGGTGATGGACCTGTCAATAATTCCAATATACTGATTGAATTCGGATGTTTGAAAAAGTATTGCAATAAATATGGCCGGAAATAAAAATGATCGGGTGTAAAATTTTCGTGTATTTCCTGCAATGGAAGCCAACAGATAAATTATAAAGGCTTCCATCAGCATTTTGGCAAAGGCAACTGATGCGTAAATGCTATCAATTTTATTTGTGAAATTTTGCATAAAAAATGGAACACTCCTGAAATAGCCGTACATCGTCCAGTGAGCGAAAGAGCGGTTGGGTGCGGCATATTTTTCATTGTGCAGCAGTACATTCAACCCCAGAGGGTCTTTCATTACTTTTTTATAGCTTTCAGATGGTACTACTATGCTTGCCAGATCACCATCAAGGCTGATCCGGGCTTGTTGTATAAACGAAAGAGCAAGCTTTGAAAGGATAAGGACTCCAAGGACTATATTGATAATTTTCTTTTGCATCGGAAAAATAGTCCAACAATATAGGAACTCAGCTTGAATATTTTTTAGTACTGCCCTTAAATAATTCTAAAATGAAACGACCCGTATGCAACGGGTCGTTTCCTGGAATTATAAACCGGCGAGGCTTTTGTTTTTCGGGATCTTTACTTCGTAAGAAAACTTTAGTTTTTTACTTTCATTTGCTTTTAGTGATATATCCCAGGTCATGATTCCGGTTTCTGAATTTAATTCTGAGCCGTCTCCGTCCAGTAAGGCGATTTTAATATCAGGATCTGAACTGACTGGAATCTGATCGGTGATATCCAGTTTTACCGGGAACGATTTTGTGTTGCGGACAACAATTTCATAAGTTACGGCAATGGATTTTTCATCAATAATTACACGTTCTTTTGTTTTGTCTTTTAATTTTTTACGACTGAGAAGAATTCCGCGATCTCTTCCTAGGCTAAGTGTCAATGTATCGACAGAAGCTTCTGGATTCAATACAGAAGTGCCGAGATAATTTCCATCAAAATAAATCCTTGAATTTCCCGGGAGAAGATTCATTTCGTTCCAATTGTTCAGGTCTGCAAGGAGGTAGGGATTCAGATCGAGTTTTGGGACAGCGGAATATTTGTATTTTGATTTCAGCGATTTGTTTTGGATGGCCACCACATGAATGTTTGGATCATTTGGAATAGAATATTTTAGTTTGATGTCATATTCCGTCTGGATCATTTTTTCGTTTTCCGTTGTGAAGTCGGCCAGGGTTGGAGCATCAGAGACTGCATCAAGCAGGGCTTTTGATTCATCTTTTGATAAAAGTGCAGCGCCAGCTTGTGTTTCTTCACGTGCTGCTTTTGGATATTTGTTCCTGATGTTTTGGACAAAGCTCAGATAAAATGGAGTCAGTTCCGGTTTGACGGTACTTTGAGAAGGATTTCCGGTGCTGAGCGTAAGTGAAACATTTTTCCAATCCATCCCTGTTTGCTGTCTGAGTTCAGCCTTGTATGACAAATCAATTGTTCCATTTGTGTTTGCACGCAAATCATACGATGGTAACCATGCAGCTTGTTGAACGAAAAAAGAAACGGAGACATTCGCTGTAGCAGGAACCTCGCTGTATGCGGTAACAACGATAGTTTGTGTTGCTTCCTGAGCAACCGGTTCGCCACTGATATTGATTTTGTTCAGTTCAGCGATCCTGTTCTCAAGCATTTCTTTTGTTGCATTTTTGTAATACAATTTTTTTCGAAGAGTGGTACTTTCAGAACTGATGTTGATGAGTCGCTGACGAAGAAAATTGATTCCGTCTTTAAACATATCGAGTGTGTCGCGTAATGACTCTCCTTTGATCAGGCGATTATTCAGGAGAATATTTTTCTCAGTTACCAGACCCTGCAATTGTTCATTCATTTCATCAATTTCAAAATTCAAAAGAACAAGAGAGTCATTCGCTACTTTTAACGCTTTATCATAAGGTTTGATGGTCTCGACCTTCTTCGCTTCATTATATTTTGTTTCAAATTTTACATCCATGATTACAATGTTTCCTTTTGCGGACGCCTGAAGTGATTTCTGATCGAGAAAAGGGGAAACGCCTTCAAAAACAAACTGATTGATCCCTGGTAAAGCTGAAAAATCGGAGGAACAGGTGAGTTGCGCTCCGCTTAAATAAACAGTGGCTCTGTCAACGGATGCTTTTGTTGTTTTAATGTTGTCGGCAAATGTTCTGGTGCTGAGTAAGATCAGGATGAGGGCAATGCGAAGAATCTGGAAGTTTTTCATGGTGTGAATTTTCAGACTAGATGCAATGAAATTCACATTCCACACGGAGTCGAAAAAAAACACGAAAAAATTTTGTGTGGCTAAAAAGAAAAAGCTTCGGAATTATTTTGCCGAGGGCTTTCTTTTATGTCTGAAGTTTTTTTTGCTTTTGCCACCGAAGCCGCTTTTGCCTCCACCAGTTGGACGATGAAAAGATTTGTGTCTCATGGATGGATTCCATTCGGGTGCCGGTCCAAGTTCTTCAGGCATGGGGTACTTTGGAACTTCTTTTTCGATAAGTTCTTCGATCAAAGCGAATTTACGTTGATCTCTTTCATTGATAAAAGTGATTGCTTCGCCTGTAGATTCTGCCCGGGCTGTTCTCCCAACACGGTGGACATAATCTTCAGCATCTCCGGGAACATCATAATTTAATACGAGCCCGATATTGTCGATATCAATACCACGGGACAAGATATCTGTAGCGACAAGAATTTTTGTATTGCGGCTTCGGAAACCAAGCAATACATTTTCTCTTTCATCCTGCGTCAGGTCGCTGTGAATCGCTTTTGCAGGAAGTTTTTTCTGTTGTAATTCTCTTTCCAACGCTTTAACACCTGATTTTGTAGAGGCAAAAATGAGAACGCTGGGAAGATTTTTTTCAGAAAGAATTTTCAGCAGCAGTGGTGTTTTCTGACTGTCGTGTGTAAGATACGCGCCCTGTAAAATTCCCGCGGCCGGTTTACTGATCGCGATATTTATTTCGAATGGATCGTGTAAAATTCTTTTCGCCAGTTCACGCATCTTTGGCGGCATGGTAGCGCTGAAAAAGAGATTTTGTCTTTTGGCCGGAATATGACGGATGATTTTCAAAATGTCATCATAAAAACCCATGTCGAGCATCTTGTCAGCTTCATCGAGTACCAGACAGTCGAGCTGATCGAATTTTACATAGCCAAGATTGAGGTGGCTCATCAAACGACCGGGAGTTGCGATGATGACAGACGCCCCTTCTGTAAGTGCTTTTCTTTCACGATCGAAAGTCATCCCGTCGCTCCCTCCATAGACAGCGATCGAACTGGCATGTGTAAAATATGCGAAGCCCTGAAAGGCATTGTCGATTTGCAAGGCCAGCTCTCGGGTTGGAGAAATGATCAATGCGGAAGTATGCGCGATAGAATTTTGAGAAATTTTGTGAAGGAGCGGAAGTAAGTAAGCTGCCGTTTTACCGGTTCCTGTTTGCGCGCAGGCTATTACATCCTTGCCTTGCAGGATAACGGGTAATACTTGTTCCTGGATAGGAGTGGGTTTTGAAAATCCCATGGAGTCCAATCCGTCCAACAAAGAATCACATAAACCAAAATCAGAGAAAGTCACTTTAGATCAGATAAGCAGAGAAAATTGTTCAAATAATGGATGAAACTGAACCAATGCTAAAGCACCTCAATACTAATCGTTCAGTTGTTTTTTTGCCAAAATCCAATTTTGGAGGTATTCTTATTTTCTCAATTATTTTCAAAGATACGAAAAGGAATTCAAGCAGTTTGAGACCCGGTTATGGGGAAACCTCATCGCCATTTTTAGGCCAAATTCTCATTAATATGAAACAGATCCAGACATAATCCACAATCAAAAATCCAGCATCAAAACCCAAATTATACACTCAAAAGCCTTGTGAAAGGGCCATAATAATTGTCATTTACCAGAAAATACTAAATTTAATTATCACTTAACATGACAGGACCACATCGTTGTGGCTTCAACTTAATCTATTGTAATTCAGAAATATAGACGAAAGAAATTAAAGGAATCAAGGCGTTTTTATTGAAATACAGGACCCAATCCTTGGTTTTTTTACCATTCCCAGACATACCTTCACATAAAATACAGCATATAAAGTCCTCAATGAACTATATTTACGCAGATTTTTAGCATTCCTGTATACCCGGTTTCAGGGTATAAGAAGGGTATTATAAAAACGGATGAGAAGGATTAACTATTTAGCGGGACTCATTTTAACACTTTGCCTTTTTGGGCTTGAATCGGTGTTGGGACAAACCGTGCTTTTGGACGACTTCAACAGGACGACCAGTACCACAGTTGGCAATGGCTGGGGTGAAACGGAAACTGTGGCAACGACGGGTGCCGCAATTGCAGCAAACACATATTTGTCTTTAGGTTCTACCACAGCCGGTCGAGATTATATCTGGCGCGATGTTTCAACCAATTACAATACTGTTTTCAATACCAACACCAGTGTAATGACCTGGATGTTCAACATGCGTCAATCGCGTCTTGATCCTTCCGGTTTTGATGCCAGCAATTATGGAGTGGCATTTGTGCTTGGTTGCAATTCTTCAAATTTTCTTACCGGCAGTGGTTATGCTGTTGTACTTGGAAATTCAGGAACAACAGACAACATCCGTTTGGTGCGTTTTGCAGCGGGTATGTCACCGCTTGCAAACATCACTCAGATTCTTGCGCCACCAACGGATTTCGGTAGTGAATATCACGCGATAAAAGTGACATACAATCCGGTTGGAAATTCCTGGAGTTTATATGTTTCAAACAATGGTACCACAGGACCTTTTATAGATCCGAATACGGTGATATGGGGAGCTGCAACAACAGGATCTGATGGTACTTATACAGGTACCGATCTGATGTTCCTGGGATGTTTGTGGAATCATGCTACAGGTGGAACGGAAGCCGGATACTTTGATAACATTTATATTCCCAATGCATGTACTGTAAACCCTGAGCCGAGCGGACAAGCAAGCGCGCCAACCGTTACAGGTATAGGAGCGAATTCCATGACTTTGAACTGGACGCGCGGAAATGGAACAGAGTGTATAGTCATCATGCATCAGAATGGTGCTGTTACGACAACACCTGCGGATGGAAGCGCATATATTGCGAGTGCAACTTTTGGTTCCGGTACCATGATGGCGACCAATGAATATGTCGTGTACATGGGAAGCGGTACATCATGCACAGTAAACGGACTCAATCCAAATACATCTTATAGTTTCAGTGTTTTTGAATTCAATGGTACCGGATGTACAACGAATTTTCTACTCACTACTCCGGCAAATAATTCAGCTACGACGATAGGTTGTGTGCTGGCTTCAGAGCCGACTGTTCAAAGCTCAGGGCTTACAACTTCCTCCGCTCTTTCAAATTCAATACAGCTTAGCTGGACAAGAGGTAATGGTGCTTTTTGTGTGCTTGTATGCAAAGGTATTAGTGCAGTAACCACTCCGCCTGTTGATGGAATTGTTTATACCGCGAATGCCGCTTATGGTTTGGGTTCTTCCACTGCTCCCGGTGAATATGTTGTTTATCTCGGCACCGGAAATTCCACAACGGTAACAGGTCTGCTTCCGGGCTTCACCTATTACTTTGCCGTTTTTGAAATGAACGGTTCAGGATGCAATTCAAATTACCTGAGCACGCCAATGCCAACTGCATCTGCATCGACAGTTTCAGTACCATCCTACAACAACTACTTTGGTAATCTACACGCACATTCTGATTATTCCGATGGCGATGTCGATAATCTCTGCAATGGAGCAAACAGTCCTACCTGTTGTTTTACGGATGCGAGCACTGCATTGTATTTTGATTACATGGGAATCTCTGACCACAATCACAACGAAGGTCCGGTGATGACACCGGCGAAATATGCCAGTGGATTAGCGGAAGCGAATGCATACATGGTTTCCAATCCCTCCTTTGTAGCTTTTTATGGAATGGAATGGGGAACGATTTCAACCGGCGGACATTTGAATGTATATGGTATCAATCAATTGCTCGGTTGGAATACCGGCAATTACAATGTCTATGTTGCAAAAGGAGATTACAATACTGTATTTAATACCGTTGCGGCTACTCCAAATGCATTCGCCACTTTGTGTCATCCGAATGCTACTGATTTTGGAAATATCAAAAACAGTCCATACAACGCGACCTACGACAATGCGATTGTAGGAGTAGCCGTAAAAAATGGCCCTGCATTTTCAACGAATACAAGTTATACAGATCCTGCAGCTTCAAATACAGTGTCTTATTTCAAAGACATGCTTGCGAAAGGGTATCACCTCGGACCACTTGCGGATATGGATAATCACTATTCCGCGACCATGGGAAAATCCAACCAGGGGCGTACAGTGATTCTCGCTCCGGCACGTACAAAAGCGGCCATGTTGGATGGAATTCTCAATATGCGTTTTTATGCAACTGAAGATTATAATTTTCAGGTTGGATTTAACGCGAACGGAAACCTCCCGATGGGAAGTATTGTGGTGCAAACAGTGAACCCTACTTTCACGGTTACTACTTCTGATCCGGACGCGGAGGCAACGACACAAATTCGTTTGTGGTATGGAGTTCCCGGAAGCAATCTGACGCCGACGGTTCTTGCTTCAAATACAAATTCCAGTTCACTCACGTTCACGCATTCATTCGCTACCGGAACGTATTACTATTATGCAGAGATCACTCAAGCGGATGGTAATGTAGCCTGGACTTCCCCGATCTGGTATACAAAAATTACGTCTCCGCTTCCGATCGAATTGCTCAGCTTCACCGGGAAAAATACCTGGAAAGGAAATGTGCTCGACTGGAAAACAGCTTCTGAGATCAACAACTCCTATTTTACATTGGAAAGAAGTTACGATACAAAAAGTTTCGAAGAAATCGCGAAGATTGACGGTGCAGGTAACAGTTCAGAAACTCACGATTACACTTATCTTGATCGTACTGCAAAAACAGGTTTAGTTTATTACCGGCTTAAGCAAACAGATTTTGACGGAACATTTACCTATTCCAACACCATTGCTCTTCGTAGTTCGGATTCGAAAGGTTTGTTTACTGTTTATCCGAATCCGAATGAAGGAACCTTTACGCTCACTTTCACGGGGAATGATGACAGTACGTATTGTTTGCAGATTTTCAACGCACTTGGGGCCTGTGTTTTCACCACTGCTGTAAGCGCCACGACGTCTTCTACTTTTTATGTTCCCGAATTGAGTGCCGGAGTTTACACGGTACATCTGAGCGATGGACAGGATAGTTTTATCCAGCGAATGATGATACAACAGCATTAAGCCTGTTGTGAATTCAGTATTCAATTTTTGATTTCAGGAAAACAGAAAGATTTTTCTTTAAGCGGAAACAAATTTTAATCCGAGTATGGATGCGATGAGAGTGGACAGAAAAAATACTCTCCAGAAATCTGCCGGCTCTTTAAAAAGAAAAATTCCCACCAGTACGGTACCTACCGCTCCAATTCCTGTCCATACCGCGTAAGCGGTGCCAATGGGTAAAGTTTGAGTTGCTCTGTAAAGCAGATACATGCTTGTGCTCAAACACAGGAAGAATCCCAGCCACCACCACATTGCCTCTGATCCGGCAGCGGATTTCGCTTTTCCAAGACAGGTTGCAAACCCGACTTCAAACAGTCCGGCAATTATCAGGAGGATCCAGTTCATTCGGAGGTATTTTTTTTGATTCAAATGTGAATATACAATTCTCCTGCGGAATAGGGAATGCTTCCGGTTAAAAACAAACCAATTGGAAGGTGGTAGGCTTGGAATGATTTACAAGAATCCTTTCCCCTAAAATGGTGTGATATTCATCCACTGTGGAAGGCATTTCAGATTGGAATATGGTAGGCCTGTTAATACACCTTCCTAACATTTGTGATTTGATTCAATAATTCGCAAAGAATGAGAATAGAAATCCGGCAAAGTGAGAGCTTAATTAATTGGCAGGGCTCAAGACTATCTTTAAGAAAATGCCTGATACATACATTGCTTGGGAGTGTTGTGTCTTGCCTGTGCGCGTGGCCATTCCGCCGCGGAAATGGCGACACTTCGACAACATTACTTTTAAAAAAGACCTGGCAGAATGTGCCATCGCAAAAATCTGCCCTCAACATTCCCCGAGCGGGTCAAAGGATACTTGAAGATTCTTAGCAGCAGGCATCCGGCGGAGCGAACGGATACATAACTCATTACATATGAAACCTCAAAGCCCTTTAATCTTTTCTGCAGTCTCAAATACCAACAAACGCCAATCAATTAAATCAAACATCAATCCGAACCTTACAAAATCTACCTGACAATTGCAGCTGGTTTTTTGACGGATGGAGTGGAATAAGTTATCTATTCTGCGTTTTGATAAATTATGCCTTTTACCAATTTCATCATGCTTGAATCCGGAGCAAAACTCTTTGATACATTGAATTTCAATCATGCTAAGTTCGCTCAATGAACTAATGATATTTGATTTTATTCTTTTAAGAATTTTATTTGTCACTAAATAATTCCTACGAATTTCTGACGGTTTCTGTTCGTACGCCCATAACAATATATTTTCCATTGAACTATTTGGCGGACAAATGGCGTTTACCCCGGCTTTAAGTAAATGGGTAAGTTCAAATTCGCTATGATCAAAGTTAATAACAAGAATTGAGATTTCCGGAAAAGATCGTTTGACTAATTTGATTTTTGGAATTGAATCGAATCCGAGTGATTGGTAATTAATTATTAATGCATCAATTTTTTCAAGTCGAACTTTTTCAAACAACTCTTGAAAATCTGAAATCAGGATTGATTTCTTTACCAGTTTATTGAAATGATTGAAGAAGAAAGAGGCTAGAAAAATTGTTGAAGCTGACTTATCAAAGTAGCCTACAGAAAAAGGCGTATACATGCTAAAGGTTGTTGAATTGAAAAATTAACACACAAAGGAATACAATTCTAAGGAATATTTGGATAATTTCCTACAAGTGGTGATGAGTTACCGTAATTAGCGGTAACTCATCACCCTTTTTTTTGAAAGATACAACGTACGTTCGCACCCATTATTCATGGATTTTTCATATTTCCATTTTTATGCGCTTAAGTAGAATGATTCTAATTAATAATTCCAAATACCAATTATTATGAAAATAATTATTCAATGGATGCTTGTTCTATTGTTTCTAGTCCACTCATCAAATGTGGCTCACGCTCAACAAAGCTCATTCCCTATTTTAGCAATGGATGTTCGAGTTACCCCGATAGATAACGATACAGCTTCGAATGGTTTACCCGATATTTCTGATACAACCATTTTTAGTGGAGTGATGAATGTTCAACTTTTTGATACCACCGGCATTGATAGACTAGAAGTTAAACTTGGAAGCACTCCAGGAGGCGGAGATCTATTGACACAGAACTTTGTATTCGATGTTTCGGGAGCTCTTGGAAATGGGACTTCTTACTATAGGAGTGGGTTTGAAATTTCTCTTGGGCTTGGAGACTTTGCCGGACTTTTAAATTATTCGGCAGAAATTAAAATTAAGAAAACGGACGGGTCTTACACAAGTTCAGTTCTATTCACTCGATAATTTTCAAATCAAAAACCTCAAAGACATGTTCCGCTCCTCAGCAATTCAAAATATACAACTCGGTTTGTTCTTAATTTTAGCTACTGTCACAAGTTTCTGTTATGCCGGAAATTATACGTGGAATGGCAATACTTCTACTGCATGGACAACTTCGTCAAATTGGACTCCGTCAGGTGTCCCAGGGTCTACGGATACCGTTACAATAGTTACCGGATCGCGGAATGTCTATTTAGCGGCAAACACTTCGGTTAAGCAACTTACAATGACTTCCGGAACCATAGACCTTCAAACCTATACTTTATCCGTTTCTGCAACAGGTATGTTTACGAGTGGTCAAATTAATAACGGCACATTAAGTTTGTATGGTACATCTACAATTACCTTTAAAGGGACCACTTTTGGAGCAGTAGTAAGCGCAACTGGAAACAGTATATTGTTAAATGGCTCGACCTTTAATGACAGCTTGAGTGTTGTGAAGAAAGGAACTGCCGGCGACAATGGAAAAGGAGGAAACACTTTCAATGGAGCTGTTTCAATTATTGACAGCGCATCTGGTAATTTGGTGCTATCGGATTCTTTTCCGGATGTTTTTAATTCCAGGACATGGGTAACTAACCGGAGTACAGGTAAAATTTATATTGCACACCGAGGAACAAGTAATCAATTTAATGGCGATGTCACTTTTGCTGGAAAGAATATCTGGTCAAATTATTATGGAACTGCATCATATAATGGGAATATTACTTTTGATACACCAAACGGAGAAGTGTACTTTGGTTATTCTACTGGTAATTGTTCACTTAGCAGTGGTAAAAATTTATTTATCGGAACAAATGGATTTAGTGCGGGCTTTCTATACCTAAGGAATTTTGTACAATCGGATTCAACGATTTCAGTCAGTTTAACTCTTACAGGTACAGCAAAAATTGCATTTGAAAGTGGAACTTCTATCAAAGCTAACGTAGCGGCTTCTGCGCCGTTTATTTATTTAGAAGGGACACGATTCTTAGGTACATGTTCAATAACAACAACCGGATCAAGTAATATCACTTCCCTAGGCGGTTCATATTTTGCAAAAGCAACAACCATTTTTCATAATCCGTCTGCTGCATGCACATTCACAAGTGGGAGTACCTCTGTTGACACATTTGCATCGCCTGTAATTCTTAAAAATGGCATCGGAACTATGAGTATAAATAATTCCCTATTCCTTGATAGTGTTAGCTTTAAAAACTTAAATTCAGTCACAGGTTCTGATCGCTATTACGTTGCAAATACCGGAAATGCAAGAATGAAAGGGAAAGTTGTTTTTGACAATGCCTTAGCTGGAATGAATTTTGGCAATTCCGGAGGAACAACTACCCTGGATTCAACAGCAACAACAAGCGTGGTTTCAGGGTTTACAGGTAATTTAACATTAAAGAATTTTATTCAAAGAGGAAGCAATGCAGTGTTCATTACAATGAATAATAATTCTACTAAAATAATATTAAACTCAGGCACTTCATTTGATGGAAGTTTTACCTATTATGGTCAATACATACAGTTAAACGGAGCTACTTTTAATTCCACGACGAATATTACAAGGTATGGAACCTCCAATGATATCAGTAACGGAGGAAATGTATTCAACGGAACAACCATTTTAAAAGACTCCAGCAGTCACAGCAATAATTTCTACCTGGCGTATGTGAACCCGGATGATTACAATGCCGATGTGTCTTTTATTCAAAAAGGATCGGGAGTAAATATTTATCCAGCTTATACAGCGAATTCAACTTTTGCTGAAGATATTTTCAATGAAAGCTCAAACTCCATTTACTTTGGAAATAATGGTGGCTGCGCAGTGATTGATGGAACCGCTTTGCAGGAAATAAATTCTACAAGTGTGTTGGAATTTAAAAAAGTAAAAGTCAATAAGCTCTCCGGAAAATGGTCTTTGAAAGCTCCATTGAATATTTCCGATTCTTTATTCTTAACGAATGGAATCGTCTTAGCCGATTCGACCAATAAATTTGTTTTAGGATCATCTTCCAACTGCAACGGAGGAAGTGATAGTTCGTTTGTAGAGGGGCCATTTTCCAAAACAGGCTCTTCAAGTTTTTCATTCCCCGTTGGAAAAGATAATTTCATTCGTCCTATTGCACTCGATTCCATTTCTTCATCAAGCACATTCACGGCACAATATTTTCATTCTTCTCCAGTTGTCAAATATGGTGCTTCAACCAAAGATTCAACACTTGGATACATTTCCGAATGTGAATACTGGACCTTAAATCAATCCGGAACATCATCTTGTTATGTTGATGTTTATTGGGATATCACAAAAACAAGTTGCGGAATTAGCGCTAGTGCAAATTTAAAAGTGGCCCGATGGAATGGAAGTAGCTGGAAAGACGAAGGAAACAGCTCGTATTCAGGAGATTCAATTAACGGACATCTTCGTTCAAGATACCAAAGTTCTGTCGGTAGTTTTTCAATTGGAAATTCCGTTAACTCTGGGCTTCCTCCAAGCGGTATCATCGCGAACTTCCCAAGGGCAATGTTTTTGGATAAAGTTTTTTCTGTTTTCAGAAATAGTTCCAATCAACCAGCAGTCGATGTTAGCTATGGTTTTTTGGGAACCGGAACAATTAACACTTCCACTAATTTGTATCCAAAAGAGCAAGCAATATTAGAATATTGCCAGGCCAATCACGTCACCCATTTGGTTATGTACAACCTTGGGGTTCTATTTGATAATTCTCAAATTCATTATCCAAATACTTCACTAAATCCTGATGTTGTAGTAGATAATTTATGCAGATTTATGAATGTCGCTAAGAATGATTATTGCATTGAGACTTTTGGAGCCGCTGTTAGCAACACTACAGAATTTAATGGTATTATGAATTATAATAATTCTCTTACACTCAGTTCACTAGAACGTGCATTAATCAATGACACTATACTGATCAATGCAATTGAAGATTCAACAATCTTAGCATCTGATAGCTTGTTTGATATTACTCAGTTATTGCGTTTGTCAATCAACATTTCTCGTTTTAACATCGGGCCATGTGCTGATTTTGATATTTTCACCACAGAGTATGAGTATTGGAACCTCGAAGGTGACTTTCAGTATTACAAGGATTTTGTAGACATCCTTTCGGCTGCGCATGTTAAAATTGAAGCTTACACATCTCGGCTTTATAACTATGCTGATCCCTCAACTGATCCAAATTGTATTCTTGATTACAACGATGGTAATAATGCAGGTTACACTGATCCTTGCACATCTACAACATTAAATAGGAAAGTTGATCAAATACTTGCGGTAAATTATTCTTGTTATAATGCAACAGTAACAAAACCTTTCGACAATGGAGTGGAAATACTTAATAATTATTTTAATAAAGTAAGCACCCAAGATTGGACAGTTTTTCATCCTTTGCATAGCGCAGAAGGTGGAGGATTGGGTGGTGTAAATTATCAAGGACTTTGGATGTCGAATCCATATGTGAGTGGAGTGACCACTGGTACTACACCAGGAATTGCTAGAAATATTTTTACGGTTGAGAAATTGTATTATGATGACTGGAGAACAAACTCTCATGTGGCGACAAATATAAATAATGCTGCTGAGAACATAATTCATCCTGGCTCACACTATTGGTTTACATCAAGCATTTTAACAAAGTACTTTAATAATCCTGCAATTATTTATCGTATTGATCAAACACCTTGTGTTGCAAGTGGCAATTTAGCAACTGTAAAATTCAAATACTGTGGTCCAGTTGAATCAAATATTGACTATACTTTTGATTTTGTGCATTCGGACGGGATTACAGCAGTTACAGGTATTAGTATTTCATCCACAGGAAATTCACTCACAGATATTTCATTGAATGATTATAGCACCAATCCGTCTCCGAATGCCGTGGACGATCTTATCATTTCGTCTGTTCCTTATTTGAGTGGAGATTATTATATAGCAAAAATGCATCTGAATTATTATAATCATGATCGAAGTATTCAATGCGGCAGTTACACATATGAACAAAAGGTTTATGTTTCAGATGTGCCACAAATTATTTGGAGCGGATCAAATGGTCAAATAGTGTGCGAGGAAGATCCTATCGTTCTTTATGCAAGTGTAAACGTGACTAGTCCTCAAACCATTACTTGGTACCGACGCCCCCATGCTGGAGGATCAGGAACAGCTTTTTCTCACGGCAATCAACAATATCTGGTATTGAATTATGCCGATAATGCTAGTATGATCGGAAACTGGGATATTTACTATGTAATTTCAGATCCGAGTGCAAACTCACATTGCAGTTCATTGACCAGTGATCCGGTAAATATTATTATCTCTGCTAATACGATTGTAAATATTACTTCAAATTGCGTGAGCGATCCTGGCAACCAAAATGTAATATTAAGCACAGATGCAACCGGTCCATCGCTTAGTTATTTATGGAGTGATGGGTCCACAAGTCAGTCCATGATCGCATATTACACAGATAGATATTCGGTTACTGTTACAAATTCTGCCGGTTGTTCTAGAGAAGCGTCTATCAATATCCCAGGAATTCCAACTTTCGATCCTGTGCCTGCTCCCGTAGCTTGTAATTATACTATAACTGAATCAGGATATGGTAGTACTCATAATGGAAATTTTAATTGGTATAAATTTAATCCTGCGACACATGCTTGGACACATTTAACGGGTAATAATTCATCTATTTCAGTTGGTCCTGGTTATTATTCATGTGTGATTACGATTGGAAGTTTGTGCCGTGCTAATCAAATAGCCGTTGGACCTACCATCACAAATTCTGTAGTTACCATGCCGAGTTGCAACCCGCATGCGGATGGTCAAATTGCATTAACTCCTGGTCCGGGCACAACGCCATCTTATAGCTGGAGTACTACTCCCACTCAAACGACCGCAACAGCTACTAGCTTAAGTTCCGGTGTCTATACAGTGACTTTATCAGATGGAACTTGTACTTCAACCGTTTCATTTACTTTAACCAATACTGTTACAGTTACTGTCGCAACTTCAGCAAGTCAAAATGTTTCTTGTAATTCTGGAGTAAATGGAAGCGCAACGATAAATGCTTCTGGTGGAGCGAGTCCGTATTCGTATTCATGGAGTCCTAGTGGAGGAACAGCGGCTACGACTTCTGGTTTAGTTGCAGGCACTTATACTTGTACTGTTACTGATGTGAATGGATGCGTTGGAACCACTACCGTCACAATATCTCAACCGGCGGCATTATCATTAAGTATGTCACACAATGACTGTACTTGCAATGGTCAGTCGAATGGTGATGCACAATTGAGCGTCAGTGGAGGAATGTCGCCTTACTCATACAATTGGTCACCTGTTACCGGAACAACAAATTCAATTTCTGGATTAACAGCAGGAACTTATTCCTGTACTGTCACAGATCAAAATAGTTGTACCTCAACGAGTTCGGTAGTGATTGCTTCCCCCTCCGCCCTCTCCCTATCCATGTCCACTCCCGATCCTGTTTGTGTGAGTGGAACAGATGGAACGCTTACTCTTTCGGTTTCTGGTGGAACTCCTTCTTACAACTATTCTTGGAGTCCTTCCGGCGGAACATCAAGTACAGCATCCGGTCTTGCTGCCGGAACCTATACCTGTACCGTTACGGATAATCATAGCTGCACAAGTACATCTTCTTCAACGATATCCTTAAATCAGTTTTGTTGCGGCTCAGCTTCAAGCCAGATGCTTAGCTCTGCAGGAGTCCTGACATCGGGAGTCTACTCTTCTCCAACAAATCAAAGTCTGAGTTTCAATGCTGTTATTTCAAGCGGAACAGTAGAATTTTCCGGACTTGACATTCTGATTGCAGAAGCTGTTTCAATCACAGTTCAGGCTGGATGCACACTTAAAGTCACGAACAATTCAATATTGCATGCTTGCGGAAATATGTGGGCTGGAATTATTGTTGAATCCGGTGGTACTTTGATAATAGAAGATGGCTCCACCATTGAAGACGCTGAATTCGGTGCAACTTTATTGAGCGGTGCAAACCTTTCTACCAACGATGCTGAATTTAACAGAGATTATGTCGGCATTTATGTTCCGGAAGCAGTGAGTGGAATGAATTCTGTCAACATGCTGTTAAATAAAACCCGATTCAGCTGTTCTTCAGCTTTGACTGGTAAATATACAAGCCAAGCAACAGATCCTGCCACGCGCTCTCTTTCTGGAATTTTTGTTAACGATCTTGCTTTGCTTGATCTGCAAGGTACTGTTGGCGGCACTCTAGCAGACCAAATTTATTTCAGCAATTTAAATTTTGGAATACTGGCCCACAACAGTAATTTGAATCTTGAAAATGAAATTCGTTTTGAAAATATCAAAAACTTTGATAATAGCTATAAGACATTAATCATTGATCGCTATTCACTCGGATCTTCAATTTATTCAGAAAGTACTACCGGTGCTGAACTTTTAGTAGTACTAAACAATCCATATTTCTTAAGTGATATGAATGGTATTTCCACATTTCGTGTAAACGCACAAATTGAAGGAAATACTTTTGGTAGTGTTTCAGCTAGTTTTAGAAGCGGAATTAGAATCACAAATTCAACGAATTTAAATGTGCAAATTCTCAATAACAACATAAAGGCTAGATACATTGGTATTGATCTTAATTTGAATGACCAAGCGCAAAAATTATATGTGTATGGGAACAATATCAATATGACAAATGGAAATAATCAATCTATCGGAATTAATGCGATGGATGGAGGGCTAGCAAGTAATTATTCAACCATTTCGCACAACATTATAAATATGGGCTCAAGTCCATTTAATTCAAGAGGTATTGTTGTGAACAATTGCAATTCATATAAAGTTGCATCCAATGACATTTACTTACCTGCTTCAATTTTATCAACCAGCGACGGGATTCTTCTTTCTGGATGCTCAAATTTGACTCTAACCTGCAATTATGTTCAAGGCACAAACAGTTCTTTGAGCCACTCATCTCAATATGGTATTCACACATCTTTTAGCCAAGGAGCAGATTATTTTTATAAATGTAATACTGTTGGCCACACATATGATGGTTTTTATTTTGAAGGGCCCAACTTAGGAATGTGGGAAAGTAATTCGATGTTTACTGACGCGTTCGGCCTACATATAACAGGAACTGGTTTAATTGGTAATCAAATTCACGAAGGTAATTTGTGGAGAGGTGCATACGGTATATTGGGAGCAAAAAATGAGAACATTCAAGGTATTGGTAACAATCAATTCATTGTGGATCCGACTTACCAATATCATTTACCAAATACTTTTGATCCCCCAGGAATGTTCACTAGTTTATCTGGGATTGATGCAAGTTGTAGTTCATCGGATATTGATTTTCCAGAATATTGTATGGACCCGGTAATTATTTCTAATCCAAATGGTAGAATTTCATCAAGTGATATTATG